>JBBIVD010000135.1:0-3286 GCA_037439925.1 Candidatus Bathyarchaeota archaeon | reverse complement strand
ATTGACAAAACACCCTGTCCATGCCTCGAGCATAATGGAAACATTCTTCCGTTAAGCTAGATTAACAGAAGCCCAATTTCGATTGTAGATATACAAAATTTTGAAAGCCCAAAACGGCGCCTATTAAAGCATTTTCCATGAAGCTTCAATTTGCCGGCCGTAAATCAGCCTTAAGGCTACAACAATTGTTCTGTTAAACGTTATTAACAGAAGCTCAATTTTGATTGTAGATATGCAAAATTTTTGAAAGCCGAAAACGGCGTTTATTAAGGGTGTTTTCCGTCCGGCTTCAGCTGAGCCTATAAATCTAGAAAACTAGGGCGAATGCAATGCTTCCACGGCATGCCTATAGACGGATATGGGCTTTACCCGCTCACGCCAAATTCTGAGGACTGCGTCCAGTTGGATTAGAATGTTTAGTAGGACTGGCGAACCACAACAGAGCAGACTTGAAGAAGAGCTTAGAAGGTTATCGGCAAATCCTTTCTTCTTCAAAGGGTCCAGCCTTCAAGCCTATTCGCTCAGCAGAGAAGAGCTACCTAAAAGAAAGAAAGAGAGAACTAGGCAATATAAGATTATTGAATTGCTGGAAGGGCGTTTTTAGGCTGAGCCTTAATCCTGTTCAGTAAAGGGATTTAATTCTTCATTTCTTCTCTTGATCTGAATTTCGGTTTATATTTGAGGCAACCGTAGTCGCCTGTGGTGCAGGAGAGGCAAAGCTGATCCCTTGGAATGCCTATCCCTCTGCTCAAGCCCTCTACATCGTTGTAGCCGAGGAAGCTAACACCTATTTCTTCACCTATCCGCTTATTTATTTCATCCAAATCGTCTGTAGTTCTGCAGATTCTGTATGCAAGTAGTTCCTCTTGAGTTGGGAAGTCTATTCCCATATAGCAAGGATACATTATAGGCGGGAAGTCAATGAGCAAGGAAACCTTTTTTGCTTTTTTTAGTTTTTCCTTAACGAGTATCTTGGAGCTTGTGCCCCTCACTATGCTGTCGTCCACCAAGATTATTTCCTTTCCTTCCACTACCTGCTTTATTGGGTAAATGTTGAGGACGACTTCCTCTCTTTTTTCGGGCTCTATGAAGCTTCTCCAACTTCCCTTTCTTCGATAGCGGTCTTTCATTAATCCTTCCTCGAATAGAATTCCAGATTTTTCAGAGTATCCGAGGGCGGAGGGCCTTGCTGAGTCCGGAACCGGAATGACTATGTCCCCGCTAATGGGGTATTTCTCTGCCAGCCACTCTCCAATTTTCTTCCTTACATAATAGACGTTCACTCCCTCTATGTAGGAGCTGGGATGCGCGAAATAAGTGTACTCAAATGGGCAGTGGGCATGCCGTTCCTTCACTGAGAAGCGTTGTTGCTCTAAACCGTTTTTGTTAACTTTTATCAGTTCTCCAGGCTGCATATCTCTAATTAACTCTGCGCCAATACGGTCTAGGGCACAACTTTCAGACGCTATTATATAGGAGCTGGTTTCCTCATGCCAGCCCAAGCAGAGGGGTCTGAATCCTCTTTCGTCCCTTGCGCCTATCAACTCTCCCTCAGCAGTTAAAATGACAATAGAATATGAACCGTTCAATTCGGGATTTAGGGACTCAAAAGCGTCAAACCAGCTTTTTCCTTTTTTCAAGTTTTGATAAAGCCCCAAACCCATCAATTCGGTGTCCGTCATCGACTTGAGGGGCATGTAACCCTCTTTCTCAAGGCTTAGGATTAACGGGTCTCTGTCAAGGGTCCCATTATGGGCTATACAAAATCCGTCAGGTCCACCTATTTGAAGGGGATGGGCGTTTTCAATATTGGACTTTGCGGTTGTCGAGTACCTCACGTGGCCTATCCCAACATTTCCCACTAATTTTTTGACTTCCCTATAATTTTCTTCGTGTATACGTGAGACCAAACCCATTTTTCTGTAGGGTTTATGATTTGGAACGGCTATGCCCCATGACTCTTGTCCTCTGTGCTGAAGGGCCTCCAGCCCATTGAGAAGCATTGAAGAAACGTTGTAGCCTTCCAGAGAAAAAATTCCAATTATGCCGCAATGTTCCTTCATGCCATTTCACATCGATTATTAAAAAAATCAGAGAATAAAAATGTTTTTTTATACCAACTTGTTAAATATTCTTAAACCATGAAGGAGGACACGGGGGTTGCATTTAAGATGGAAGGGAGCGCCATGGAAACCGACGGTATTCTGATCTTAGACTTCGGCGGACAGTACTGCCATTTGATAGGGAGGCGGGTTAGGGAACATATGGTTTACTCGGAAATAGTTCCATTCAACATAACCTCCAGAGAAATCAAGTCTTTAGGGAAAGGTCTCAACGTTAAAGGTCTGATCTTTTCCGGCGGGCCGTCCAGCGTCTATGAGGAAAATGCCCCAAAATGCGATGAAAAGATTCTGGATTTGAATATCCCAGTTTTGGGCATATGTTACGGGCATCAATTAATTGCGCATGTTCTTGGAGGGAAGGTGCTGAGGGGAGCGAAGCAGGAATATGGAGTAACATACGTCACTATAGACAAGCCAGCTGGGGTTTTAAAGGGTTTAAGCCAAAAGGAAAAGGTTTGGATGAGCCACGGTGACACCGTTTACTCCCTCCCTGAAGATTTTGAAGTTTTGGCTCATAGCGAAAATTGCCCCGTAGCTGCCTTCAGGCATAAGGAAAAGCCGATTTATGGTTTGCAGTGGCATCCCGAAGTCGTTCACACAGAACACGGAATGAGAATGCTGAAAAACTTTATATTTGAAGTATGTGGATGTCAAGCAAACTGGAAGCCCGAATCCTTCATTGAAAAGGGAATCCGAGAAATAAAACAAAGAGTCGGCGACGAAAGGGCTATAATTGCATTAAGCGGCGGAATCGACTCCAGCGCAGCCACGGTTTTAGCTGCAAAAGCCCTTGGAAAGAACTTGACCGCGGTTTTCGTCGATCATGGTTTCATGCGTGAGGGTGAGCCAGAGTTCGTTAAAGAAACTTTTGAAGGGCTAGGGGTAAACGTTGTCACGGTTAATGCACAAGAGCGCTTCCTTAAAAAATTGAAGGGCGTCTTAGACCCTGAAGAGAAGAGGAAAATTATCGGAAATGAATTCATCAGGGTTTTCGAAGAGGTCGCGAGAAAAACAGGCGCGGAATACCTCATTCAAGGAACAATATATCCCGACAGAATAGAATCAGGAATTAGAAAACACTCAGACAAGATAAAGACTCATCATAACGTTGCGGGGCTTCCAATAAAAATTGAGTTTAAGGGAATTGTTGAACCTTTAAAAGA
>JBBIVD010000134.1:0-3380 GCA_037439925.1 Candidatus Bathyarchaeota archaeon | reverse complement strand
TATTCTGTGTTCCAGTACGATGTCACAAAAACCGCGTCTCCCGACTTCACTAAAGATGGGGCTCTGGATGGAATAGCCCACTGCTGGGAAGTCTGGATGGGCTCCACAGGGAAAAGCTACTATGAAAAAATAAGCGAAATAGCGTATCTGGGAATAAAATTGATAGTGGATAACCTACCCGTTGCCGTGAAGAACGGAAACAACCTAAACGCGAGATACGCCCTAGGACTGGGAACAGACCTCGGCGGCTACGCGATAATGATTGGAGGCACTAGCGGAGGACACCTCGGAAGCTTCTCGCTAGTCGACCTCGTAAGCCACGGCAGAGCCTGCGCCATCCTGAACCCATATTACACCGTCCTTTTTTCACCAGCAATTCAAGACCAGCTAAAGGAAGTGGCTAAAATATACGCGGCTGCAGGTCTCATAGATGAGGAAATAAAGAAACTGAAAGGAAGGAGGCTGGCGGAAGCAGTCGCTCGAGGCATGATAGCGTTCTCAAGGAGCATACAATTCCCCACAACATTGAAGGAAGCAGGCGCTACGGAGGAGCATATCAAGAGAATGATAAACGCCGCTAAGGATCCGCAACTTAAAATGAAACTGCAGAATATGCCCATTCCAATGGATGCCGCAGCTGGAGACGTTGACAGACTGATGAAGCCAACTTTGGAAGCGGCTTACACTGGAGACTTAAGCCTAATCCCCGATCAGACTTCGTAAAATGAGGCTTTAGTGCGATTATGCCAAATTTATTGGTCGCTAAGGGTTACGAACTAGCAGGTCAACGGCGGGACTTTTCGCCAAGTTCTTCCGTGAAGTACTTTAAAGCCTTTCTCCGTCCATTGAGAATCGAAAAAAATAAATAGTTTAGAATGAGCTTCTAAGCCGATGTATGGGGAAGGTACATGAAAACAGATGAAGTCCGCTCAATCGTTCTCGAAGCCCCTTCTGAAGAACTTACCTTTCCGATCCAAAGCTTAGACCACTGCGAACACATCACACGCACCGCCTTAGCAGGCCACCCACAGCTGGCAGCCGATCATCTCCTCAATAGAGAAATGCCTGGAAAGTTAACTGAGACCGTGGGCGGCGTAATCCGTCAGCTCAATCTCGAATTCATAAAAAGCAAAGTTGCTCCAAATGATCCGGATAAAGTGCGGAGAAGAAAAATCCAAGTCCGCCAAAGGGCTTACGAAGTTCTGATCGAAATTGCAGTCAATTTAGCTGGAATAGAGAGTAAAACGGTCGGATTTTCAGGTGAAGAAGTAGAATGGACTTTTCGACGCATCATTCAGACCTTGGAGACTTGGGAAGCGCTGGAAAAAAGGGAAAGTATGACTGGTTCAGAGAGCCCTGTAGCCGAGGCAGTGGTTGAGAAGTTCATTCGGGATATGAAAAAGGTGATGGCAGGAGCAGGAATGGTCGCCAAGATGGGGGAGGAAATAGAAAAGGGGCTTACGAAGGGAAAGTTGGCGGCAAGCTTCGTCTTAGCGGCAAAGAAGACGATTCAGGAAAACATTTACTATCAGATAGTGATGAAGCGTCTGTGCAAGTTCGGAAATGACTACGCCATCGGGCTTAGGTGGCTGAGGCACCTAGGATACGTTCAGGTTTCAACCAATCCTGTTCTGGCTGCGAGGGCATACGATGACGACCCGACACTTTGGGACAAATTCAGGGAAATAGCCAAGAAGCATAAAGAATGGTTCAGCGACCCGAAGAAATTCGGCGACGAAATCGCCATGGAAGCAACCATGATCGCATTATGGCCCAACCTAGTCGTCTATAGGCCCATAGCCCTTCTTTCTAGGCTACATGACGGTATGGTCAGTTATCAGCTTAACCCAAACGTAGCCGCGAGCCTAGAAGGCAGCATGAACGACGCTTTACGGATTTACTCCTCCGCCCAAGAGTTTCTTCGGAACTATGATGCATACCTGACGTGGGGCTATTCAGACAAGGAGGAGCTGGGAAGACCGAACATCGTTTTTAAGGTAGCAGGCGGAAGCCCTGCGGCGATTGACATCACCACAGCTCTTAACAGCATCGGGATAGGAACAAACAATACGGTGACTTACACTGTTGCGCAGGAAGTTACTCTCATAATGGCGGCGATGAAGGGTATGGCTGAAGCCCTCAAAATGGGCTTACATATAACTCAAGCATACGAGACCAACATGGGCGGCAGACTGGAAAGCCACCTTAGAGATTTAGAGGCTGAGAAGTTGCTCAATGAAGCTCTAGAAAAAGTGAGCGATAAAGAAGGACTATTGAGAAAGCTTGCCGAGGGGCTGGGCGCCTTGGAGGAACTGAATAAAGCGCTGCCACTCAAGGAGAAAGTGAAGATAATATGCTCCTACAAATACCTGAAATCGTTGACTAAACCAGCCTTTGTGGAAGCCATATCCGCCGCAAAAATCCGTGGCAATTCGAAAGAAGAGACCTTAGCCTTCTTATCGAAACTGGAGAACGACATTGGACTTTCAGGGACTTTGGTTGCACAGAGAGTTTATAGGATTTTCTTCAGTCCCGAGAACCGAGCTAAGTGGCTGGCGTTCCTTCAGAAAGAATTCGGAGTTTCCGCAGCTGAAGCGGAAGAAATCATGGACAAGATCGATGTCCTTCCAGCGTCGAAGAGGAAACCTAATGACACTTACTTCACCTTGGCGAGGAGAAACATGACGAACACCGAGTTTCCGAATCATCAGCTGGATGTACTGCAAACATCCCGTCAGCAAGGCTTCAAATTGTCCGACTTCGAAGACTCGATTATGAAAGACCACGACCCTGACATCCTTCGAAGGCTACTGAAACTGGAGGACTTCCGAAAAGCCTACGAACTCACGCCGAAACTGGCAGAAAAACTAAGAAGCGTAGGAATCAAAGGCGATTTCGGCGAAGGCGGGCTCGAGCCAGAAGATTGGCCCAAATTCGGGTCCGTAGTAAAAACCATGACCGAATTCACGGATGCCTACAACAAGTTTAAAGAGAAAGCAGTTAAGCTCGTCAGCGAATTAGCCGCTAAGAGCTAAATCAGTATTCTATTCCTTTTTCCGACTCGTTTTAGGCTAGGCTAATTAGAGGACAGCTCCTCACATCGCGAGTGACAAGCACAGCAACCTTTAAATGTTTGATTGAAAAATCTGCAAGGAGGCTTAGGTAGTGAGGAATCGAGACTTTCTGACACTACAAGACTATTCACGTGAGGAAATCTGGCGCATCCTAAAAACCACGCACAAATTAAAACACGAAGGCTCATCTAAAGGGCTAAGCCGCATTCTCGCTGGCAAGAACATAGCCCTAATTTCCAGAAGCCTTCGACTAACCCGCGTTTCCTTTGAAGTGGCGATAAACCAGCTTGGCGGTGGCGCCATATA
>JBBIVD010000133.1:0-3439 GCA_037439925.1 Candidatus Bathyarchaeota archaeon | reverse complement strand
ACATCCTCTGGTTTAACGGTTCGCCCATTTGGAAGTTCAACAGCGTAGCCGTGCTGAAGCCTCGACCATAAGGGGCCTTCTGGAACCCCTAGGATTTTGGCTTTTTCTGGATAAAATTTGCCAGCCCGAGGCTTTTCTATAAGTGCGTAAGCTAAACTCGGAATAACGTGGTCTGCCAAAGTTGCGTGTATTTCATACTCCTTTTCCTCGCAAACTTTGCCAGCGTTTTCTATTTCAAAAACTTCGGTGGGGAAGGTGAGGGTGAATTGGACTGTTTGCTTCATGGTTTCCACAAACGCTTCTATTCCCCGAGGACCGTAGATTTCCAGTTTTCTCTTTCTGTCCATCAGAGACATAGTTTGGATTAGCCCTGGTAAGCCGAGAACGTGGTCTCCATGCATGTGAGTAATGAAAACCTTTGTTTTCCGATGGAACCCTATTTTAGCCTGAACTATTTGCCTTTGAGTGCCTTCTCCACAGTCTAGCAGTAGGAGTTCTCCTTTTCGTTGTATAGCGATTGCTGGTAGGCTTCTTTTAGGGGTTGGAACGCTTCCAGCTGTTCCTAGAAAGGTGACAAATAAACTCATTTTAGTTTCCCTCAAAGACGGCTATCTCCCTTGTTAGGCTTCTGTGCACATAAGCAAAATGGGATTCCACATGCTTAAAGCCTAGCTCTTCGCCTATCTTGCCTATCCTAACTGATTTTGGAGACGCTATGCAGATTCTCCTACTTTTAGGAAGAATACCCTTAACCGCTGAAAGAAAATTTTTGATAATCTGTTTAGTGCTTCTGCCAAGGGTTACCGTTGATCGTCCATATGGAGGGTCCGTAACAATGCAATTGACTTTCGCTATGGGAAGTTGCGTGGCATCAGCCACCACCATTCCTTCAGGCTTCACGTTATAGTACAATAGGTTTCGGAGACCCCCCTTAACCACATAGCGTTGCACATCCATTCCCATTACGCGGCATCCAATCAGCCCTGCTTCAATTAGGAGAGTGGCGGTCCCGCAAAAAGGGTCAAGTACCAAATCTCCCGTCTTCGGCTGGGCTAGGTTTACCATGCACCTCGCAAGCTTAGCTGGCATGGCTGAAGGGTGGAAAAAGGGTTTTTTCTGAGGTCTTCTTTCAACGAAGGTTTTCGGGGAAATTTCAGCCATTTTTAATCCGAAAACGAATTTATTTTCTGTTAATATTCCAAGGAATGTTTTTTGGGGGTTTTTTAGGCTTACTTTTACGCCTTTAGCCCTGTTAAGTATGATTTCTCCTAGCCTTCGTTCTAGTTCCATGCCTATGATTTGGGGTGTGCTTCCCCTAATTCTATGCACGCGGACGACGAAGCTTTCTTCATCTTTAATGAACTTTTCTAGGGATGTGTTCCGCATCTTTTCAATAATATCGGCTAGGACGGCGTCGCAATTGAATAATTCCATGCCGCAGATTCGTGTCATAGCCGCTCTAAATGTTATGGGCTTTACGCTGTTGGCGTTTGTTGTTATGCGGAGAACTTGAGCCAGCCTTTCTAAAACTTGATACTTGTAATTTTCAGCGTCTAAAATTGATTTTAGCTCTGAGAAGGGTAAGGTAGGATGCTCGCCAGAAAGCACGAAGAAAAGGGTGGCGGTTTCGCCTCGGCTATGTTCTCTTGGGTTATTTTCCATGCTTAAGTCTATGTGAAATTCTTCCTTTAACTTTGTGTTAAGGAAATAAGCTCCACAATTTTGGAGTGCTTTCCGCGGAGCTTCGGCTATGGTGCCCTCCTGAACTTGATGGCTTGGTTTGACAACTCGATTTCGTAGATTTGGTTCACGTCGAAGTCTATGCCTAACCTGTCATATTCTTGCTCAGTTAAGAAAAGGATTATTTTTGGTAGACTGAACTGAGTTTGCGCAACGGGTAACATGGGCATTTGCTGCTGTAACGCTTGCATAACTTCTTGAGCCACCCTTGCTTCCTCGGAGGCGGGCTTGATGGCGAATCTTGGAATTACACGTTCCTCGATTAATTCTATGCGTTTTCCAAGGTTTCCTTCAGGGTCCTTTATGGACTCAATTCTCTGAACTCTTACCCTTATCATGGCAATTCCAAACCGTTTATACCCTAGTTGGTTGAAGCCTTTATACATTTCTAAAGACTTGCCTGTTCACTCCATTTCGATGGTTGCTGGCGGCTTCGGCGTCACATCATAGTAGACGCTCGAAACATTGGGGCAGACTTCAAGAATTTTCTGCGCAGTTTCGTTTAGTGTCTCCCATGGAATTTCGGCTACTTTTGCGGTTAGGAAGTCCCGCGTTTGGACAGCTCTTAAAGATACCAAATAGGGCTGATTTCGGAATGTTTCATGAATGGCGTAAAGGACTCTGACGATAGACGGATTCTCGCTTATAATTTCGGTTTGGAGGTCCACTAGGCTTTTTATGGGCGCCCGGTGAATGCGTTTGTTGGCTTCGGCTTCTATGGCTACTATCTCTCCGTAGTGGCGTTCGCCACTTTTTATTCCCGTCGCCTTGTCTTGAAGGATTTTCACGGACACTTGCCCAGATGAAAGTTTAAGGAATTTAGCCGCCGTTCTTTGTACTGCCTTGCACATAGGATTTTGGGGCTCCTCTGCATCGTCCATAATTGTTGCAAAATATTGGTTAGGCTTATGCTCAGCCAGTTTTTCCTCAGCTATGGCAGTGGCCTTTTTCACCGATTCCAGTTTGTCAACTTTTATTTCTCCGACAACCCGTACAGAGAGCCCTGGTCCTGGGAACGGTTGCCGTTCGGATATTTCCTTTGGAACCCCTAGATAGCGGGCTACTTGCCTAACTTGTTCTTTGTAAAGGGATGCGAGGGGCTCGACGACTTGGAAGCCGAAGCGTTCTTTTGGGCTTATTCCTATCTGGGACAAGACATTATGCTGAGTTTTTATGCCTCCCGCTGTTTCGAGGATGTCTGCGTATATGGTTCCCTGAACGAGGAATCGACATTTTTCTTTTTCAGCCATTTCGCCAATGGTTTTATAGAAGGCTTCTCGGAAGGCTTTGCGTTTCTCTTCGGCGTCTCTTAACCCCTTCAACGCCTTGAGGAAACGCTCCTGAACGTTTAAGACCCTCGTCGGCACGTTTAGCGGAGGCTGAGAGAGAAGCCAAGCGACCCTTTCAGGCTCTCCGTTTCGCATGAAAGCGTCGTCTAACATTACGCACAGGAGGTTTTCGCCTATGGCTCGATGGGTTAAAACAGCGCATGTTGTGCTGTCTACGCCTCCAGAAACGGCTACGAGTGCCCGTTCTCCGCCAATAGCCTTTCTTACTTCTTTTAATTGCCTTTCCACAAACTCTTGAGGACTGAATTCTTTTTGAGCCGTATGTTTCACCTTTTGAGGCATTCGGGTTAGTTGGACAAAATTTTATGTATTTATTATTTTAAATTTATTTGCAATTTATTTGTTTATTT
>JBBIVD010000132.1:0-3537 GCA_037439925.1 Candidatus Bathyarchaeota archaeon | reverse complement strand
GTATGGCTACGGCGCGCGGGTTCTTGCAGCCTTCAATGAAGGTCATTTTGTCGTCGCCTATCTTCCTTTCCTCCACAAGCTTAGCGTAGCCCAAGTCCTTCTCGGTGAGGTCGTCCAAGTTCGTGATGACTTTTCCTCCTGTTGCTTTGGCGAGTTTCTCCATGTCAGACTTCTTAGCCCTACGCACGGCTAGAATTCCCTTTCTGGCGAGGAAATGCTGGGCTAGGTCGTCTATGCCTTTTTGGCAGATGAGCACGTTAGCGCCTGTCTCGGCTACTTTTTCCACCATTTCTTTAAGCATGTTTTCTTCCTGCTTTAGGAAGGCGTCCATCTGCTCTGGTGTTTCGATGTTCAGCTTTGCGTCGAACTCTGTTTTCTCCACTTCTAAAGCGCAGTCCAGAAGTGCGATTTTGGCGTTTTCCACACGTTTAGGCATGCCAGGATGAACAACTTCCTTGTCGAGGACGAGCCCCTCGATGAGTTTCGTGTCGGTTAAGGATTCGCCTGGCTTCTTTTCAACCATGATGTCGTCTAGATCAACTTTGTATTGTCCTTCAACTTCCTTGGCGACGTGCAGAATAGCCGAAACCGCAATGTCTGCCAAATGCTCTCGGTTTTCCGCTACTAGTTTGCTGGCCATCGATGTCATAGCTACTTTCTTCAGCATATTCTTGTCGGTGGGCCTTATTGGGATGGCAATCTTTTCTAAAGCCTCAAGTGCTTTTTCAGAGGCTTTTCTGTATCCGTCAATAATAAGGGTTGGGTGAACGTTCTTTTCGATGAGGTCTTCGGATTTTCCGAGAAGCTCTCCAGCGATGACGACTGCGGTTGTTGTTCCGTCCCCTACCTCTTCGTCCTGTGTTTTGGCGACTTCAACCATCATTTTAGCGGCGGGATGCTGAATGTCCATCTCGTCAAGAATAGTGCGCCCATCGCTGGTTATAGTAACATCGCCCAGGCTGTCTACAAGCATTTTGTCCATGCCCTTTGGTCCTAGAGCGCTTTTCACGGCCTCCGCCACAAGCCTCGCGGCGGTAATATTAGCGTGCTGAGCTGCTCTTCCCCTTTCTCTGGTTGACCCCTCTTTCAAAATGAGAATCGGGGTTCCCGTAAGTTGCGGAGTTGCAGACATTCAACCACCTCCTCATCCACTAACTATATTTTCATCGCTATTTTTCCAGCATATTTAAGAGTTTCTTAAAAATTTATCGAAATTCTTAAAGCTTTCCCTTCACCTATAATAATGGCGATGCGGAGCCGTGACAGTGAAAAACGTTGAGCCAAAAGTTAGATGATATTGATCGTAAGATAATTGAATTTTTGCGGAAGGACGCCCGTATTCCATTCACTGAAATCGGTAAGAAGTTGGGGATGTCCGATGCCACAGTTCATTTCAGAGTGAAGAAAATGTTCAAGGCGGGCGTAATAAGGAAGTATACGATAGAGGCTGATGAAGGCGTATATGAAAGTCAAGTTTCTTGTTACATGCTGATTAAAACGAAACATGGAAAGGCTCAGGAAATATCGAAGCGGCTCGTCGCGATTGAAAGAGTAAACGTAGTCCAAGAAGTCCACGGATCAAACGACATCATCATAAAGATTGAGGCTGCAAACTTAGAAAAACTTAGGAACATCGTAACGAAGATTCAGCGAAACCCTAACATCGTGGCAAGTGAATACTTAACCGTCCTAAAAACTTGGAAAGGATAGCTTACGTTATAACTTGTATCATTAACAAAGCGAGAAGACGCTGAAAAACTTATAGCCTTATGCCGTGAATTCCATTACCGAACGTAGGCTGTTGCCTATTTGCTCCTAAAGAAGGTAATGGGCTTGACTGAACCAGAACTGTTCTACGTGGACCGAGAAACGGGAGAGTGCACGTGGCAAAAGCCGAAGGGAAAACCTCAGAACGCATTCGTGGAGATTCAGAACACGTTCGCAGAACTATTCTCCATGTGGGCTGGAAGGATATTAATAACTGCTGACAGTGAGGATTGGGCTCTAACGGCGGCGAGGACAGCCACGGGCTTCGCCACTTCTGTTGTTATGTCGCCAGCTGAAGCTGGAATAGAAGGCATGTTTCCTCCCGATAGGACTCCTGACGGAAGATGTGGAATCTTAATCCAAATTTATCATCAAACTCGAAGGGACTTGAAAACCCAGATGATGCTGAGAATCGGTCAATGCGTAATGACTTGCCCAACTACGGCGGCTTTCGACGCCTTACCAGAAGCAAAGAGAAGGCTGAAGGTAGGGCGCGGCCTCCGCCTTTTCGGCGACGGCTTCCAAAAAAGGGACGTCGTCGCAGGTAGGAAGGTTTGGCGCATCCCTGTTATGGAGGGCGAATTCGTTGTCGAAGACCGTTTCGGCGTTGCGGAAGCAGTCGCTGGCGGCAACTTCCTAATTATGGCTGAAAATCGCAAGTCTGGTCTTCAGGCAGCGGAAGCGGCGGTGGACTCCATTCATCGGAAAGTAGAGGGAGTTATTCTGCCTTTCCCAGGAGGCGTCTGTAGGTCTGGTTCAAAGGTCGGCTCAAAAAAGTACAAGCTTCGATTGTCCACCAATGACCCATTTTGTCCAAGATTGAAGAAGCTAGTGCCCGATTCGCAGGTTCCAAACGGAGTTAACAGCGTGTACGAAATAGTCATAAATGGCTTAAACCTTGACGTCGTGAAGAGAGCGATGGCTGAAGGAATAAGGGCTGCAGTGAAAGTGCCTGGCGTCGTCAGAATATCGGCTGGAAACTACGGAGGAAAACTCGGCCCCCACAAGGCTTACTTAAAGGAAGTTTTAGGGCTATTGTAAGCAAGGGATTAAGGTATTAAGCCATAATACCCACAATTTTCCAAAATTCTTATTTAAGGCGTTTCTTTTAGTTTATTTTTGGGTTGGTGAGCTGGCGGACGGCTTTCGAACGCTCTGGGCGTTTGAGGAAACTCCGTTCACCACGCAGACTTGCAGCACTCGTAAGGGTGCGGGGCGAGAGCCTCGGCTCCGGAGCAGAAACGAAACGCCCATTTAACGAGATGCCCATGAGGCGCCCGTTAAAGCGCCGAGAACGTTAAATGCGGAGCGGTGAAACGGCCGACCTGCAAGGTGGAAGGGCGAATAGGCGCCTTTGAAGGGTCTGCGGGAGGCGCGGGTAGCCCGTTTAGCCAAATGCCGTCAATGAACAAAACACGGGTTACGACCAGCACACCAACCCTTCTTTAACTTAGTCTTTTTTATTGTTTAGGGAATATAGGTAACAGACTACCAAGACAAGAAAATCTTCAGAAAAAGAAAATAAGGCTGGGCAAAAAAGCTCAGCTAAACTTCTAGCTTTTTTTGGGGTATTAATCGGAAAAAGTTATTATTGTCTTTTCTCTGATATTATAAATAATACGGGTGTTTCATTCTTCGGGATATGCTATGTCTTGGTCTAAAATTAAGGAATATTATACATGCACACTTCAAGGTTTGAGTTTGAAACGAGATGAGTTCTTGGAAAAAGTTATTTAGAAAATGGAGAAATTCAAATTCTAAGAAGTTCAA
>JBBIVD010000131.1:0-3562 GCA_037439925.1 Candidatus Bathyarchaeota archaeon | reverse complement strand
TCTACTTCATTGTAGGCTACTTCTATGCCGCTGCTTTCCACGAGTTTCTTCATTTCCTCAGCGGTTAAAACTTGGACATCGCCTTTCCTTATCTTCTCGTTGATTTCGGCTATGGACCGATTTTTCTTTTCAGATGCTTTTTTGCTGAGTTCTGTTACCTCCTGAAGGTTTTAGGTATTTAGCAATGATTCTACTATTAATATTTTTTTGAAATTTTTATTCCAAAAAGAATTTATAGTTCAAAAGGCAATTTTAGGGGCATGCTTCCCTCCCTCGAAGAGATTCCTAAGAAAAGGAGAATGCTCGGCTTAACGCAGAAGGAGTTAGCCAAGCTTGCGGGGGTCAGCCAATCTTTAATTGCTAAGTTGGAATCGGGAAAAATCGATTCGTCCTACACCAAGGTTAAAGCAGTCTTCGACGCCTTAAATGAAATAGAAATAAAGAGAGCCGTTCCTGTTAGGGAAATTCTCCACAGCGAAGTCGTCGGCATCCAGAAAGACGAGAAAGTCTCCAAAGCAGCGCGGTTAATGCGCGATTACGATTATTCGCAGCTTCCCGTGTTCGATGGAGAACGCGTGGTCGGCAGCATATCCGAAAAAACCATTTTAGGTCAAATCCTAGCTGGCAAGGAGTTGTCTCAAGTATCCGAGTTGCCCGTTGAAGAAGTCATGGAAGAAGCCTTTCCGCAAGTCGGAGAAGACGCCCCCTTATCCCTAATTTCAAGCGTTTTGCAGGTTTATCCAGCCGTATTAGTCTCAAGAAGGGGAAAAATCGTGGGGATAGTAACGAAAGCGGATTTACTGAAAATACTCCCATAAAACTGGGAAAACGTGTTTTAAAGTAAAGCATATACTTAATAACTACTGGGTCACGGCTCCTTTAGAGATTCTGTCCCAATCAATCATTTTGGTGACGATTTCCTTAAGATGGGATTTCAGAATTTTTTCCGCTTTATCATGTCCCAATCGTCCAGCGTTCCAAGTGACAAAGGGCGGATAGAATGCGGCGTCCTTAAATTTAGCCTCTTTATCGTGCCTATCGAATCTGATGTATCCAAGTTCCCTAAGATAGCACGTGTCACTGGGGCATAGAATATCTATTTCCTGTAACTCCTTTTTAAGGTATAAAACCTTGTATTCACTCGGTCCTTCGATAACTCTGCCACACGGACACTGAATTTTAGGTTTTTCAGACAAGTTCATCACCCTATTCTTTTTCGAGGTCCTCAGCCGTTAAAACAAGGCTACGCCTTTCTTCAATGTGCTCGATTTCTCCGTCCCTTAGGAAGAGTACTCTGTCGCTGATGTCGATCATTTTTAAGTCGTGGGTTGCGCAGATTATCGTTGTGCCCCTCTCCACCTTCAAACGATAAAGAAGTTGAACTATGGCAAAGCCAGTGTTCAAATCAAGGTTGCCTGTGGGCTCATCTGCAAGAATGATGGCTGGATCATTCGCTAGGGCTCTAGCAATAGCCACTCTCTGCTGCTGTCCCCCGCTTAATTCGGAGGGTCTATGATAAAGTCGGTCGCCAAGCCCAACTAACTCTAGGAGCTCCGTTCCCTTTTTAACTCGTTGGTCCCGTGGTACGCCAGCGAAAACCAGGGGCATGGTGACATTGTCTAACGCACTTAGCACTGGTATTAGGTTGAAGGTTTGGAATATGTACCCGATTTTTCTGCATCTAAGCCAGGCCAACTCCTTAGAAGACATTTTGGAGACATCGTTGCCCTCAATGATCACGTGGCCCTTAGTCGGCCTGTCTATTCCTCCTACCATGTTGAATAGCGTGGTTTTTCCCGAACCTGAAGGACCCATGATAGAGAGGTATTCGCCCCGCGAAATTTCGAGGTTGATTCCACGAAGGGCGTGGACAGTTTCACCCTTTAGATAATAGTCTTTATGAAGGTCCTTTACTTCAACTGATGGCGCCTCTTTCATGTGGATATACCCCTTTTAACTCCTAGGAATTGCTCATTCCCTATATATATGCTTTCAAACTGAAACTCTTATTTTTCGAGGCTATATTTCAATGTTGCGAAACATAGCGGGCAAGTGATTTGTCGGACAATAACTTTTTCTTTCGACAGACAATAAAGAGGGAGGGAAGCACGGGAAAAACGACATCAAAATTTTCATGCAAACTTGGAATAGCGCCCTCGCTCTCGGCGGCACCGGAGGGTGATACATATAGGTCTGATACCCGGCTTATTTGATTAACAATGCATTTTCCGATTGATGAACAATAAACTCTGATTGCAGTCTCTTAGGTTAGGTTTTTAATTCTTCCTCGAAAGGTGAATAAGGACAGTCAACAACAACCAGAATATTACCTGGGTAGGAAGCAAATCCCACTTCGCCTGCTACAGCTGAATCTGGACAGTCTTATCAAACCTCTTTGCAAGGTAATCTAAACAACTGGCTCGCACCAAGCAGATATATCGGCAATGTCCTAGTCAACTGAGAAATAGTCTTAAATAAAGACTAGCACACTCTTTTTTCGGGTGTTAAAATGGTTTATTGTCCAAACTGTGGACAGAAACTGGAGGAAAACTTTTACTTCTGCCCGAAATGCGGCGTAAAAACTAAGGTTGGAGTAGCCGCGGGAGTGCATGAACCTTGGGAAAGCATAAGAGAAGCGTTTGAAACCGCTGGAGAAGAAATGCGGAAAGCCTTCCAAAAAGCTGGCGAGGAAATGCGAAAGGCATTCGCAGAAGCAAGAGCAGAGGTTAAAGCTCGCAGAACTGCTAGAATTGTCTCGTGCTCGAATTGTGGCGCTGACAATCCTTCCGAAGCGAAATTCTGCCAAAAATGTGGAAAACCGCTTTCTTAAATTTTACAAAGCAGCAACCAAAATGCAAAGAGACGAGCTAAGGTTAACTGCGGTGGCTCTGAACAAAGGAAAGTTCCGACGGCTTATTTAAAGGACGTTCACTAGTCGACTTTATGGATAAGACTTTGCCGCAGAGCCTGCATACAGAAACTAAAACGTCTTCTTGGTGGCGGACGTCGAAGACCTTAAACTGGATAGGATCATGTAAGCACATAACCTTTCCTTCCACTAAAGCCTAGTAAATGTAAACTTGTTTAAATTCCCTGAACAAAAAACATTGTGAACCGAAAATATAGATTACAAATTAATTTTCAGCTTTGAATTGCACGTGCGACCCGAAGCCCATCTTTCCCGTAGGTCACTTGATTAGTAAATAGGCTTCTTATACTCGATGTGACCTTTGCATCATGTGCGCTGGTATTGAGTAGAAATAACGCCGTGACTCTGCATAACGATATCATTTCCAGCGCATATTTCAGGAAACTATAGGTTTTCTCGAATCCCGACAGCAAAATTAGGTCGGATAAACTGTCGAAAACTATGTTTAATTCACCGTTACGGCAAGTCTTTAAAGCCTCGTTTAAGGCATTAAGTATTAAAGGAGTTTCCTTCGCTGGCAAAAACGCTTCTGTATCCGAAATCTTTTTTGGCGATGAAACCTGCTCAGAAAAAACGATAAGCTTTTGGTTCATCTCCTTAGCCAACTTATATAAACCATTCTTTTTATGTGTA
>JBBIVD010000130.1:0-3588 GCA_037439925.1 Candidatus Bathyarchaeota archaeon | reverse complement strand
TAACCACATAAGATTATTTTTCCTTCTAGCATTCCTGCGCCAGCCCTTCCCTCCGAGTTTCCCTCTACGAGTATGGTTCCGTTCTTCATGTGGATGCCAGTGAACTGTCCAACGTTTCCATGAATTTTGATTAGTCCGTCTCTCATGAAGCATCCGACTTCGTATCCAGCGTTTCCATGCACGATTATTGTGCCTCCTTTCATGCCCATGGTGCTTCCACGATAAGGAGCTCCAACGTAATCCCCTACGTTTCCCATGACTTCGATGGTTCCCGCCTCCATCATGGACCCCGCCCAGGAATCAGCGTTGCCCTTCACTAAGACTTCGCCTCCATTCATTTCTTCGCCGAGGCGCATGCCCACGTTTCCTTCCACGATTATTTTGCCCATGGACATTTTGGCGCCTATTCCCCGAACCTTGCTTAAATCGCCGAAAATTCTAATTGAACATTCTTCTGGCTCAACTTTAGACTTTTCCTCTATTTTGAAAAGTTCACTGAGAACCCGCTTTTTGTTTCCCTCCCAGATGGGCAGTTTGGCTATTTCGTTAACGGATTTACCAGCAAAATCGTTAGGCGTGATGCATTTCGCCTCAACCGGAACCTTAAAAGAGCGCTTAGGACGCAGAGTGATCATTTTCTATATCTCCGCTTTAACCCGTATTGGAGCCGAATGAGTGAGGTAGCCTTCGGGAACAGGATAGTTTTCGTATTCCACGGTCCAGTAATCCCTAAACCTTCGCTTCATGTCTGAGGCAACTTCCCTTTCTAGAGGTGAGGAAAGCTTCACGTCAACCCAGAAAGTCTTTCCATTGACCGGCTTAACGATTTCGCCGTCCTTAGCCACGATTTCGCCGTTTTTTATTGTGTAAGCAGACTTTCCAAAAGCCCTTCGAACCGCCATATACTTTTTAGAAGGATCACCCCGCTCATGATTTAGGTTGTATATGGCTATGTCTGCGTCTGCGCCGGTTCCTAAGTGTCCTTTCTGCTTTAAACCTAAGGCTTTAGCTATTCCCGCACGTGTGATGATGGCAACCTCGTAAAGGCTATATTCTCGGTCAATGCTTGGAAGCAAGCTTTTCCTTCTCGCCCTTCTGCTAATTTTTTCCATCGCCTTCTTTCTTGCTTTTCGGCTCGTAAGCCACGAAATAATTTTCGGGTAGGCTGTGAAAGGCGCGGCGTTGGGATGATCAGTGGTTAAAAAGATTTTCCAGGGGTCTTTTATTAAAAGTGCTAATTCAAGTCCAATGGACCATTGGATGGCGTGAACATAGCTTTTACGCCTATATCTGAATGGCACAATTCCAGAGCTCGTTTCAGTTTCCACATCGTGGTTAACCCACTTGTTCCCGCTCAGCTGATGAAGAATGTATTGGAAAGGTCCGTCAGCCGTCATGGTGGTTGTATCAGTGAAGACCACTTGCCCCATGTCAAGGGTTACGTGACCATGTCCATTCACGTATTTTGCGATTTCCTCGGCTCCAGACTCCAGCGTCCGCCAATCCGACCCCTTAAAGGCGCTGAATTGACAATGAGTAACATGTATGACTGGCTTGTCTCCTTCGTCTAGATTTTCGACGCATTTCATGGTCTCTAAGGCTGTAGCGTAGTTTCCAGGCTTACCCAGATTATTCGTGTGAACGTGAATGGTGTGAGGCATGTGAAGAATTTGGTTCACTTTGCATAAGCCTCGGATGATTTCCCTCGGAGTAATGTTAAAGTATGGAACTGGGTCGTCGATGTCTCTGACGTTTCCGCCGAAGCCCCATGCCTCCAAGCCGCCGGGATTAACGAGTTTTATGGCGTACCCCTTTGTGGCGTTTATCATCCAAGCTACGTGGCGGGCGCACTCTTCAATCATGCCGTCCCTTAAGTATTCTAGGACAAACCACCAGTCGCCTAGCAGGGGATAAGTAGCCTTATCGATTATGGGCGTGTCGTCGAGCTCCTCATGCGTGTGCCTAGCCTCCAAAGGAGCCATAGCAGGATTCATAACCGTAGTGTAGCCCATTCGCGCGTAGCGGTAACCCGTCGTAAAAGTCGAAGGCACAGAATAGCCCACGCCAGAACGGGTTAAAGGCGTCTTAGCTTCCACATCCTTAAAATGGTCTTCAGGTCTCAGAAGGCGCCCAGCATTCACCGCTGAGCCCGCAATATGCGAATGAATGTCAACGCCACCAGGCATCACAACCATTCCAGAAGCATCAATCACCCTAGCCTTTCTTTCATTTATTTTCTCAACAATTTTTCCATTCTTGACGCAGAGGTCCATTTTTTCCCCGTTTACGCCGTTTAGAGGATCGTAGACAAAACCGTTCTTGACGAGGAGGCTCAATTTTCCTTTCAGCTCTCCTGTCTTTTCAGTTTCCGAACTTGGCTGAGAATTCTCTGAAGGATCACGGTGTCGGGTAGGCAGCCCTTCGGAGGCTCTATGACTTTTTTCAATGGCAGTGGCACGTGATCCATGCGGTAAGCCGTTCCTTCAGCTTCAATGCCGACGAAAGCAGAGGGAATCACTACATCTGCCATTAAAGACGTAGCGGAAACATGCGGGTCAATCACGATTAGTGGATTATCGACTAGGTTTTGAACGGCTTCTCGTGGGAAATGGGCGACGGGATCAGAGGCGACGACAAGCCCGGCATCTGCTTCCCCTCGGCAAAGTATGTCTATCACCGAAGTTTCGCCTGGATTATAACGGGGATAACCTTGAGAGAAGTCGACGGCATACGGGAAGCCTGTCTGCCAAGTGAAAACCATGTCCGCTCCTGTAACGTTGAAATGTCCCCTCATGGGCATGATTAGGAATTTTGTGCGTTGGTTAAGGTCTCGGACAAGGGAAAGTGCGGCGTCAACGTTTCTCAGCTTTCCTTGGCTCATTGTTAAGCCTACGCCGAAGAATATTACGCCTAGTTCGCATCCAATCATTACGTCGGCGATTTCCTCTAGAACATCCACGGGCACTCCTGCGACTTCGTCAACGTCGAGTTCGTCGTCTCGGATAAGCATGCGGAGGGCTTGCAGAAGCTCATAATCCTTATTCGGCTCAACTTGGAGAAAGTAGTCGGCTAACTCTGCGGATCGAGTTCTACGCACGTCTACAACAATCATTTTCCTCTCTTTCCGAGCTAGAGCATAGGTCGGGCTCCGATCAATTCTTGGAGGAGCAGAAACTTTCCTTCTGAGAATTAGGCTAGTCGCCCTAAGCAGCCGCTTTTTGGTTATGGTTGCACTTAAGCGTGATAAATAGCCTCTCCATACGCTCGGCTGAAACCTACCCTTGGAAAAGACAGTGTAACGGTCTATGTGCCTCGGATGGGCGCTCCACGGGTTGCTTCCCCAATAAATTATGAGGTCAGCTCGATGCCGTAACTGCCCCAACGTGCACGACACAATACCGACATCCTGGATGCTAAGAACCGAGGGACCATGACAAATCGTTGAAGTGTTGTCTATGACCCCGCCGACTTCCTCGGCTAATTCTAAGCCGACTCGAATTGCTTCGCAACTCGTGCAGCTCCAACCATAAAGTATGGGGTAGGACGAGGCTGCGAGTATTTCTGCGCTTTTTCTTATGGCTTCGTCCA
>JBBIVD010000129.1:1376-3611 GCA_037439925.1 Candidatus Bathyarchaeota archaeon | reverse complement strand
TTATCTCTTCATGAGCCATCGTGGTCACATTTATTTGCGTGATGTTAACGTAAACTGAGGATAATTCAGAGTTTTGAACAGTAATGTTAAAGGAGGCAGCATCGGCGACGTTGAAAACGGCTTCAGTGATGTTTAAGATGACTCTTTCGGGCGTAACCACGTCCTTATAGGCGCTGTAACCTTGCGAAGTATATGCAGTAATTCTAATGTTCTTGCTTCGGTAGTCCGTCCAGTTCCATTCACACACAAATGTTTCAGATGAGCCTCGATTAAGCCCGTAGGGAAGGCTAGGCGTGGCAACGACGTGCCAATCTTCATGTTCGTTTTCCAAGAGGGACACAATTATTTCCGTGATGTTAACGTATGTAGCTGAAGACTCAGAGTTTTGAATGGTGAGGTTAAACTGGGTTGTGCTTACGGTTGAGTTAAAGTAAGCATCGGTAATCCTAAAGTCCATGAAAGGCGTTTTCGTCTGAAGGGTTGCGCCTAACCTTCCCTCGATAACTGCGTGAATCGTCACCGTTTCGCCGGTGTGATTGCTCCAATCCCAAGAGCAAGTGAAGTTTTTGAGGCTTCCGGGCTCTATTTTTCTAGACGAAGGATAAGTAATGCTCGTAGTTTGCAGGGCGCCATCTTCAGTTGTCACTGAAATACCCGTGATGGTTGCAGTAGGAGAATAGGAAGGGTTTAAGATGGTAACATTAAACTTCGTGGGGTCCTGCGCGGAAAAAGTGGCATTAACAATAGTGATTGATGGCTTTTCAGGTAGTTTGAGTCCTAAGGAGAAGTAATAGCCCATAACGAACATGTAGGAGAATATGGCGCCAATTATTCCAGACGTTAATAAAAGCAGAATAAGTGAGAGCTTAGAAATCGCCTTCACGTTCTTAATTATTCTCATGTGTTTCCCTCGCAATGAGCCTATCAATTATCACTCCTAATATTCAAGTTTTTCTAAGCCTTAACGGACGTTAGCGTTAAATAAATGGCGGCAACATTAATCTTTTGGGTTATAATATGGGCTCGGAAGGAAAGTGTAAAGTCATAGCTGATTTTAGCATAGTCCCAATTGGGCATGAAGGAACAAGTGTTGGACGCCATGTGGCAGCCGCTGTAGCCGCCATAAAGACTGTGAAGGGCTTGAAATATGAAGTTACGCCTATGGGAACAATTCTAGAGGCAGACGACCTAGAGACGATTTTCGAGGCGGTGAAGACAGCCCATCGGGCTGTAATTGCGATGGGAATCTCTAGGGTTGAGTCAATTCTTCGTATAGATGATAGGAGAGATAAGCCTCGAACCATGAAGGACAAGGTCGAAGCCGTTAAGAGGTATATGCAACAACTTTGAAGAAGGAGATTCATCGGCGACCAACAGCCAATTAAGGGCGAGGCACACTCAAGAACACCGATTTCTTTTTAAGGAATAGTTACATATCTTCTCGAAGTGAGCGGGTGAGTGGGTTCCTCCCACCCGTTCCGCTGAAATATAAACCCCGGGTTAGGGAGGTGAAAACAAGTTGGAAACTAGAGACGTTAGTTTGTCAGCAGTTTTTACGGGTTTATATGCGGTTCTCGTTGTTGCTTTGGCGCCCATTTCTTTCGGTCCAGTTCAGCTTCGATTGGCAGATTGTCTAATTCCCTTAGCGGCGCTTTTCGGGTGGCCCGTTATCGTCGGCGTGACTGCTGGCTGCTTTTTAGGTAACGCTTACTGGTGGCTCGGCAGTTTAGACGTTGCCTTAGGTCCAGTTGCGAACCTCGTCGCCGCGAGCCTTGTCCTCCTGCTTAGAAAAAGGCGTTTACTAGCATGCATTGTAGGCGCTTTGCCCATCGGCTTCATCGTAGGCGGCTACCTATGGCTGTTCTTTCCTGCGCCAAGCATTTTGGGTTTAAGTTTACCCGCTTGGGCGGCGATGATGATCAGCATAACCATGAGCAGTTTGATTGCGATGGCGGCAATAGGCTACAGTTTACTCACGGTGCTGAGTAGGCCGAGTGTCATAGCGGCGCTTAAGGCGCAGGGATTAAAGGTCGTTGCTGAAACCGAAACTTAATTAAAGCAAGTTTACATTTGAAGCCCGATGTGAACAGTTCGCCCTGTAGGAGTTAATTTAGATGAAAGTCGAATGGTACCATGAGTTCATCGATACTAAATATGAACCGTCGAAGACAGACATTAAGGTGCTTTTCTATTATGAGCCGGCGCAAGGCATAACCGGGGAGGACGCAATTGCCA
>JBBIVD010000129.1:0-1338 GCA_037439925.1 Candidatus Bathyarchaeota archaeon | reverse complement strand
GTTGCCGAAACTTTTGTCCAAGACAAAAGCGTACGCTTATCATTACAGCAAAAACCATGTGAAAGTCGCTTACCCCATTTTGAATTTTGAAGAAGGCTCCGTTCCATGCATGATGAGTGGAATAGGCGGCAACATTTATGGTATGAAAGCTGTAAAAAACTTGAAGCTGCTGGACGCTGAACTGCCATTGGAATACATAAAGCATTTCAAAGGTCCAAACTATGGGAAGGACGTTATAAAGGAGATTTTCAAGAGAGACTCTGGTCCTGTCACCGCAGTGGTTCCGAAGCCGAAAATAGGTTACACGGCCCCGAGCACGCTGTAAAAGTTGGTTATGCCATTTGGAGAGGCGGAATGGACTGCGTCAAAGACGATGAAAACCTCACGGATCAAAGATTCAACAGGCTTGAACGTAGGGTGAAGCTCCTCGCCAAGTACAGGGACAAAGCGGAAAAAGAGACGGGAGACGTCAAAGAGGCATTCCTCAACGTTACGGCTCCAAATCTAAAGGAGCTGGAAAAGAGGATAAAGCTCGTTCACGATCACGGATTCAAATACTTCATGCTAGACGTCGTGGTCAGCGGTTTCACGGCGGTTCAAACCGCGGCTGAACTTGCCCACGATTATGATATGGCTATTCACGGCCACAGAGCCATGCATGCGATGATGACGAGAAATCCCAAACACGGTATGTCGATGCTTTACCTTGCAAAACTAATGAGGCTGATAGGCGTGGACCAGCTTCACATAGGCACGGTCATTGGAAAACTGGCGGGCGAGGAGAAGGAAATAATTGCCACGAAAGAGATGATAACGCAGCAGGAAGTGGACGAGATACATGGTATCAGAATGCCCCAGAAATGGGGAAAAATAAAGCCCATGCTCCCAGTCGCTTCCGGAGGACTTCACCCAGGACTCTTGCCCGAGCTATTCGACATTTATGGAACAATGGACATTGTCTTGCAGTTGGGCGGAGGAACGCAGGGTCATCCAATGGGGATAGAAGCCGGGGCTAGGGCGGTCATGCAAGCAATCCAAGCATACAAAGAAGGCATTAGCCTAGATGAGTATGCTAAAACTAGGAAAGAGTTGAGAGCCGCCTTAGAAAAATGGGGCTACACCAAGCCAAAATGATTAACGCCTCTCGCGATTTTTCAATTTTACATGAATCTTTCTAGTTTTGTTAGTCCTATTATTTCGCTGAAGTCTAAGCCTAATGCGTCGAGGACTTGAGCGAATGTCGATTCTAAATAGCCCACGTATTTGTCTACGTCTATTTCGGATTTCGTGGCCAATTCAACAGGCTTCACATGGGGTTCCTTGACGACTTTAACGAAG
>JBBIVD010000128.1:0-3661 GCA_037439925.1 Candidatus Bathyarchaeota archaeon | reverse complement strand
AACACGTATAAATGATAAGGCCTAGTAGTCTGTGTCATTCCGGCTCTGCCCTTAAAAATCTTCTCAAATTCGTAAATCGGCTTCTTGGTGCGCAGGACCAACCCTTTCTTCCAGCAAGCAGCCAGAGCGTTGTATGCAGCACTTTCGCTTATTCCAGTAGCCTTAACAATCTCCCGGAGACTCTTAGGCTTATGATCGCACAAGACGGATAGAATCTTTTTCCTCGACTGTCCCAGCGCTTTTGCCTCCATATTAGTGATGGAAAAACCGAGAATTTAAACCTTCTTCCGAAATCAAAGCTGCGCTAAAAATTGAAAGGGAATAATTTGCGACTATTTAGCGAAAATCGCTAAAAAATCTGACGATTTGGTTTCTTTTGAGTAGTGCAGGGGGTGGGATTTGAACCCACGAACACCTACGTGACAGGCTCCTGAAGCAAACGTGTCGTTTTGCGACTCTGCGCCTTTAACCTAGCTCGGCAACCCCTGCACTTGCGTTATAATCAAACAATGAAGTCTTTTAAAATTGTTTTGAAAATGGTGATTAGGGTCAGCTCTTAGGCGCCTCATCTTTAAAAGGCTAATACACTTCTATATTTTGCTGCTGACGCAGAAGGGATGTCCATTGGTTGATTGGATGAGCTTGCTGAAAACATGCTCTCAAAAGATTAGAAGTGAGGTTCTCGGTTTTTTCGGGTCTGCTGAAGCCAGCCTATCCTTCGGTGTTGGAGCTGGCGGAGACGTCATGAAGAAAATCGACCTCGCAGCCGAGAAGGCTTTAACCGACACTTTAGAAGATCAAGGCGTTTCATACACGCTCATAAGCGAGGAAGCGGGAATAAGAAAAATCGGCGCCAAGCCCCAGGAATTTTATGTTACAGTTGATCCAGTGGACGGAACAACGAACGCCATACGTGGACTGCCTTTTATGGCTACTTCTGTAGCGGTTTCTAAGGCGCCTAACCTCCAAGCCATTGATGTAGCCATGGTCTCTGATCTTTTCCACAACGTCACTTACATCGCTAAAAGAGGCTGCGGTGCTTTCCGAAACGAAAAAAAGATCAGTCCTTCTAAAACGTCTTCACTTGAAGAAGCTGTCATCGGCATTGACCTAAACATGTTCAAGATAAAAGGGATTGCCCCATCACTTGTGCCAGTTCTCGAAGAAGCGAGGCATATTAGGCATTTAGGCGCCAATGCCCTAGAGATTTGTTACGTCGCCGACGGCACAACAGACGCCTTCATCGACATAAGGGAGAAACTCAGAACTACGGACATCGCCGCCGCCTACCTCATTTTACGGGAGGCGGGAGGCATAATGGTCACGCCGAAAGGCACAGATTTGAGCGTTCCGCTGGCTCCAACTCAAAGGGTTTCTTTCATCGCCGCCGCAAACACCTCAATATACAAGAGAATTATGGAGCTGTTAACCCCTATCAAAAATTAATGGAATTAGAATTTTAACTACTCAAAACCTGAACGAAGGTTCGGCTGGAATGGTTTAGGCGCCATTTTCTCTTTAGCCTTTAGTCCTTTATTGCCTCAAGGAGGCTCATCACGTTCCATAGTTTAACCCTTGTATAGGGCGGCATGTTAGGGTCCTGCAAAATTTCGTCTAGAACTGAAACTGCATTAGACGCCCTAACCGCTGGAGTATACTGCCCCGAGTTAAGGGCGGCTATCGCCTCCTTTGCGGCTCTCCTTATGTTCCTAGGCGTAGTAGTATCCTCAGAAACCTGACTAAGCACAACTGACGCCTGCTTTATCCTTTCCTCATATTCCTGTAGTTTCTTTTTACCCACCATAAAGGGTTCCTCCAGTACCAATATCAGCGATACTCAAATTAGGCTTTACTTACTAAAATTCTTTCCGAGGTTTAAGAGTTGCCCAATGAATCGAAGGACGTTAAGGCTATGGCTGATTTGCTTCGTCAAGGGGCTACGCTTACGGAGCATGCGTGTCCAGCATGTTCATCGCCCTTGTTCAAGTTGAGGAGCGGAGATTTGTGGTGTGCTCAATGCAAAAAACGCGTAATCGTAATAGAAGAAGGCGCTCAGCCGACTGAAGCCTCTGAGCCCGTGCTCCTAAACTCTTTAGAGTCCACTATTCTGGCGAAAATAGATGAAGTAAACCGGAAAATTAAGGAGGAAACAGACATCGAACGACTACAGAAACTCAACGATGCCCTTTCTATACTGTTGGAAAACCTGCAGAGGGTAAGAAGGATAAAAGGGTAATAACATATTAACACGTTGACTGAGGTCTTTTGAAGTTGCTCGGTTTCTACGAAAACTTTCCTGAAGCCATCCACATCCACGGCGCCGCTCAGTTCAACCATTCCCTTTCGAATTCTTTTTTGCAGCAGATTATCCTCAAAACTTTCCATCGGTTGAACCATGAACGCCACGAAATAGGTGAAATAACTCCCCTCGCCCCCTCTGAATGCGAAGCCAGCTTCGAATTTGGGTTAGCCGAAGGCTTGGCGTTCAACTATCTAGACAAGGATGAGGTGGGCAGAGCCCTGAAAACTGTTAACAAAAAGGCTTTAGAGACGCTGGATTTTTTCTGCGCCATTCGTTACCGTGCCACTGGTAAAGAAAAAAAGTCGAGACTAAAATTTGATTATTATCTGATTCGCTTTACGTTTGAGAAAGGAAATGAGGAAATTCGGATTTTTCATGAACGCGGTCCTAGGCGTGCTTCCCCTGAAGAGCTTCTCACATTCTTGGTAAAAAATATAAACAAGAGCCTTAGCCGAAATCGGGCTAGGCCTTTAACTGTGAAGAAACTGTGGGCGCTTTAAATTTTAAAAGGTTAAGGGCAAGGGCTAAAATGTCCTCTGCCACTTCTTCCACGGGTCTGTTTCCATTAATCAGCGTTAGTCGCCCTTCTCTCACAAACTTCATGTAAACTTCTCGAACCTTCTCCTGAGTCCTAAGCCTTTCCATAACCGACTTTTTTCGCTTCATTCTTTTAACAACGACCTCTGGCGGAACATCAATGTAAATTGCCAAGTCTGGAGGAACGGCTAAACGGTTGATTTCCTCAATCCACTTTAGGTCTAGTCCCGCCGCTCCCTGATAAGCCAAGGAAGAGTAAACATACCTGTCACAAACCACGATTTTCCCCTGCTGCAACGCAGGCTTAATCTTCCTTTCCACATGGTCAACTCGATCAACAGCAAAGAGAAGGGCTTCCACCACGTTTGGTACCCGTTTATCCCTTTGAAGAACATGGGTTCTGATGAACTCTCCGATTTTTCCTCGGCTTGGTTCAGTAGTGTACTCAGCTTTAAACCCTCTTCTCTGCAATTCCTTTACGAGAAGACGTGCCTGCGTGGTCTTTCCACTAGCGTCAATGCCCTCAATACAGATGAATACGCCCCTTTTCTTCATAAGTCAGCCCGCTTATCTTGTGAAAGAAAGGCAATAAATGGCTTTTCATGGCTTGAAAAAGGGTTTCAAGAATGAGGGAGCGCACGTAAACGAACGGCGAAATCCCGCGGCTTTCATAGCATTAACCGACAAGCGAATGAGCAGAAGTTTAAATAAACAAATAAATTACAAATAAATTTAAATAATAAATACATAAAATTTTGTCCAACTGATCCGAATGCCTCAAAAGGTGAAACATACGGCTCAAAAAGAATTCAGTCCTCAAGA
>JBBIVD010000127.1:0-3690 GCA_037439925.1 Candidatus Bathyarchaeota archaeon | reverse complement strand
GTTATGGGAATTCACAGTTATGATTTTGGATACGCCACATGCTCCGAGCAAGGTTACCATGGTTTTTATGCTGAGAGCCTCTCCTGGCAAAGCCCGTTTGTCTTGTCTCGCATACGCAAAGTATGGAACAACAGCTACGACTTCCTTTGCGCCGAGGTCCCTAGCAGCGTCCGCCATTAAAAAAAGTTGGATAATATGGGTGTCTTGAGGTGGACTAGTGGTTTGGACGATTGCCACATCTTCGCCTTTCACTTCGCCTTCAAGCCGAATGTAAGACTCCCCGTCGGGAAACCTTTTAAATTCGACAGAAACAATCCTTGCCTTCAAAAGTTCGGCTATCCTTCGCCCTAGCTCCAAAGACGACGGACCCGGAACAACTATCATGGTTTATCCCTTACATGTTGCCTAAAGTTTTCCAGTCTTTTCGAACTTTTCTATTAATTCTTTTGCTCTGTCTAGTCTAACTTTGCGTTCTTCAACCATTTTTTCGACTATTAGGTCGATTAGGTCGCCTTTAGCTCCAGCCATAATCGCCACGTTTCTGGCGTGAAGCGACATATGCCCCCTCTGAATGCCTTCGTGGGCTAAAGCCCTCAAAGCGGCGAGGTTCTGAGCCAAACCGACTGCAGCCAGAACTTCTCCGAACTCCCTGGCGGTTTTCACACCCAAAATTTTTAAGGCGATTTTAGCCACTGGATGCACCCTCGTGGCGCCGCCGACGATTCCGACCGCCATAGGCAACTCAATTGAGCCCACTAGGTCTCCGTCCCTGTTTTTCTCCCAAATTGTTAAAGGACTATAATGGCCTGTTCTAGCGGCGTATGCGTGGGCTCCAGCTTCAACGGCTCTGTGGTCGTTGCAAGTAGCCAAAACCACCGCAATTATTCCGTTCAATATGCCCTTGTTGTGGGTAGCCGCCCGATAAGGGTCTGCTTCTGCGAAGGCGTACGCCTCAACTATGCCGTCAACCACTTCTTCTCCGCCTAGCTCCTCTTTGGCTATGGTTGTCCACGCCCGCGCCAAACGCTTAGTGGCTAAGTTAGAAACAATTCTTAGGTATGTTCTGCCGTGGGTTATCCTCTCAATTAGAGAAGCAACCGCTTCTGCCATGGTGTTCACGGCGTTTGCTCCCATGGCGTCTCTGCAGTCTACGTGAAGCTCTGTAATAACCATGGGTCCTTTACTCGTCTGTATCACTTTCGCATCTAAGTCCTTAGCTCCTCCGCCAACTGAAACCAGCATGGGATCCTGCTCATTAGCCTTCTTCAGAATTTCCTCCCTAGCCGCTAAAATAGCCATTCTAGCCCCATAAGGGTCTGGCACATTCACAGCTTGAATTTGCCCGATCATAATTGGTTCAGTGCTGCTTGTGAAGAAGCCGCCTTTCGCCCGCGCCATCTTCGCCGCGTAGCTGGCTGCCGCAACAACTGAAGGCTCCTCAATAGCCATTGGGATTAGGTAATCCCTTCCATTTATTAGAAAATTGACGGCTATTCCTAGGGGCACGGGGAAGACTCCGACCACGTTTTCGATCATGCGGTCTGCAAGTTCCAAGCTTAGGGATCCAGTTGACTGAAGGGTTTCAACTTCTTCGTCGGTTAAGCCTGCGAATTCCTTCAGGATTTGTGCTCTATCCTTTGGGCTAAGCTTGTAAAAGCCTGAGATTCGGGATGTTTTACTCATGGAAAGCCCTTCTCTATTAGCCCATTCTAATAGGCAATAGAAATGGAACAACATATGAATTTAACGGAACCCTTCATGTTCTGAGAATTTTCATGCTTTAGGGCAAATAGTAAACAACTAATAGAAATTATTTCTGATGTTTAGTGTAGTTGCTTAGAAGCGGCGAATGAAGAAACTAAAGGAACTTCATTTCGGTTTAAATGTTCTGTTTTTGGAAGTTGGTTATTATTATGCCTATAACCTCGTTGTCGGCTAATCCGTAGATAATTCCGTCTTCGATTTCTACGCTATCCTTAGCTTCCCTTGGTTTCCCAAAGCTCATGTATAGGACGTCGGCTTCTTCGCCGTAGTCCAAGTCGATGTTACATCCACAGCCATATGGATAAAAGGCTTTCTAGTATGGTTTTCCGCTTGTTCATTTGCTATTTTCCCAGACTTATTAAGGCGTTGCCTAGGAGCAGGAATACTATGCTGAAGAGCAGTTCTGCGGCACCTCGTATGGCGTCGGACACTCCCCACGGAATATTATATGCTATTCCGAATCCGTGAACACTGACAATTAAGCCGAAAAACAGCAGAGCCAAACCTATGCCTAGGGACAAAGACTTCCACAACTTTACATCCATTAAATCCACCTCAGCAATCTAGTTTTAATCCGCACACATTTTAAACTTTGTTTACAAGCGCCTTCAAACGAGGGAAAACAGAAAAACGGTAGGAGTTTAACAGTATTGCCAGAAAGTATTTTAAATGCTTCTAGTTTATCTGAGACAAGTCTCGTTTAGGTTAAGGGGCAGAGAGAAGATCGTGTTTAAACTTGTAACTTTGGAAGATACGATTCGCATTCCTCCAGAGAAGTTCGGCGACCCCCTCGAGAAAGTGGGCTATGAACAATTGAAGCTCAAGTATGAGGGCATGGTAGACGACGAGTTAGGCTATGTGGTAGCCGTGACCGAAATTAATGTTAACCCTGTGGGAAAAATTATTCCAGGAGACGGAGCGACATACCATAGGGTTACGTTCTCTCTTCTCACTTTTTATCCTAGAATTCAAGAGATAGTGGAGGGAGAGGTTGTGGAAATCGCCGATTTCGGAGCGTTCGTCCGCGTTGGACCCATAGACGCCTTGCTCCATGTTTCCCAACTCATGGACGACTTTATTTCCTACGACGAAAAACAAGGTGTACTCCTTGGCAAGGAAACAAAGAGAAAACTTGCGACTGGAGACTACGTGCGAGTCCGAGTGACCGCTGTCTCCCTCGGGCGAGGCGGAACATCAGGAAAAATCGGCGTAACCGCAAGACAACCGCTACTGGGGAAAATTGAGTGGATTAAGGAAGACTTGAAGAAAACGGAGACGAAAGAAGTCGAAACCGCAAAAGAAGAGACAAAGGAGGCGAAAAAGTGAGCGAAAAAGCCTGCACAGACTGCCGCACAATATCCCATGGACCCGTTTGCCCAAACTGCAAGTCCACCAGCCTAAGCGACGACTTCTCAGGCTTAGCCATAATCTTCAACCCCGAAAAGTCAGTTATAGCCAACGCAATAGGAGTAAAGAATAAGGGAAGATACGCACTCCGCGTTCGATAAAAGGTGAATTAAGATTCGCAGCCTAACGCCCACATTACGCAGAAAATTAAAGTCTCCTTTAGGGCTTCTGATTCAAGGCTCATTCGACGAAACAATGGAAAAACTGAGGGAAAAAATTGAGGGGGAAAAGCCGCCGATGATCGTCTCTGTGGGCGACGTGGTTTCCGAAAACATGATTAAACATGGCATTTTTCCCCAAGTTTTGGTTGTGGACAACATGGTCATGAGGGAACCCATTAAGCCGATCCATGCGGATGTGAACCAAATCTTATGTGTGAAGAATCCTCCGGGAACATTGACAGACGAGACATGGGCAGTCATGCGAAAAGCGATTCAAAGTAAAAGAACAAAAGTATTAGTCGACGGAGAGGAGGACCTCCTCACCTTAGTAGCCGTGTTATGTGCGCCTTAGAACTCA
>JBBIVD010000126.1:0-3690 GCA_037439925.1 Candidatus Bathyarchaeota archaeon | reverse complement strand
TTCGAATTCCAGAGAAGGTTAAAAAGGATATAGAAGACCTCGGTTTCAAAGTTCCTGTATTCGTTAAGGAAGCCATTAGAGAGGAGTTAAAGAGGAGGAGGGCGGAAGAGGCGATGAGGTGGATAAGGGCGAACAGGGTCCCTGGAAAAGAAATAGGATTCAATAGTGTTGAAGCCCTTCGCCGACTGAGGGAAACTGCGTGAAAAATTACGTAATTGACGCTTCCGTGGTCACTAAATGCTTTATAATAGAGGACTATTCAGATAAAGCCGCCCAAGTCATGAATTCCCACGCTAGGGGAACGGTGTCCTTCTCGGCGCCTTCGCTAATAGTATACGAGTTGGGAAACGTTTTCTGGAGGCATCCACAGATTACTTCTGAAAAAGCCTACGCCTTCATTAAAAGATTCCTTGATCTACAAATCGAACTCGTGGACATATGGTCTGACAGTGAACTCCTAAAAAACGTTTGCAAAACGTCAAAGACCAGAAACGTAACCTTCTACGATGCGTCTTATCTAACTTTAGCTGAGAAAAACGGAACAAAGTTGGTAACGGCAGACGAAAACATATGCAACAAAGCGCCAGACATCACTGCGTTACTAAAGGAATTCAAAATCTAGCCTCCCTATGTAAGATGGTTAAAAGTTAAAATTCAATGGGGTGACCTTGTTGAGGCTTCTCCTTGATGAAATGTACGCTGGCCTGAAAGAATACTTTGAAACTTTGGGATGGGACGTAATAACTGCCCAAGAGGCTGGATTGCAAGGGGCGAAAGACAGAGAAATAGTTGAATATGCAAAAAATAACAATTTATTGCTCGTTACTCAGGATCCGAAATCGGCGGACTTAGCCGATCTCACAGGAGTCAAATGTGTGCTGATCTCTAGTGCTGTGATTGCCAAAATAGCCGATGAAAAAATAAGGGAAAAGTACCCAAACATAAAGAAGAAATGACTTACTGTTGTTGGAAGTTCGACTTATGCCCGCTAATCTTCCAGCAGAGGCTAAACACAAATGGAGGGAAGTCTCCCAGGCGAGGAGACCTGAGGAGAAGATTGAGAAACTCCAAGAATTTCTAAGTCTTGTTCCTAAGCATAAGGGTACAGAAAACTTGCAGGCTCAAGTTAAGAGGAAAATCGCCATACTTCGAAGGGAAATCGCCGAGAAGAAACTCAAGAAATCTGGAGTGAGCGGGCCGAAATTCTTCATTGAAAAGGAAGGAGACGCCCAAATCGTAATTTTAGGACCCACCAAAGTTGGACGCAGCAGCCTCCTCACCCTCTTAACCAACGCCAAAGTGGAAATCTCCGATTACCCATACACCACTAAGGAGCCGACTCCAGGCATGCTCCAATACCAAGACCTACAGTTTCAGATAGTTGAGGCGCCCGCCCTCATGGAAGGTTCCGCAGACGGCGTAGCCTGGGGAGTCCAAACTCTAACCGCGGCTAGAAACGCAGACGGCCTCCTCCTAATGATCGACCTATCCCACAATCCTGTTAAACAATTGTCTCTTATAATACATGAACTGGAGAAAGCAAGAATTCTCACGAAAAAACCCAAGGCAAGAGTAGAAATCGAAAGGAAGTACATGGGCGCCGGATTAAAAATCATCACATTAGGACGGCTCCTCGACTGTACCCCAAATGAGGTAGAGCAATTACTCAAAAGTTATGGAATAAACGATGCCACCGTCAAGATTCAAGGCGAAACCACCCTAGACGACGTTGAAGACGCCATATTCGAGGGCACAGTGTATAAACCTGCAGTCATCATAGCCAACAAGGCGGATGCCTCCGATGCAGCGGAAAAAATTGAACAACTGAAGCGCCTCAGCAGTACAGAAATGAAAATTCTTCCGGTGTCATGCAGAACAGGATTTGGGCTGGAGAAGCTCGGCTCTGAAATGGACATAATTCGAGTCTACACTAAGGAGCCCAGCGAGAAAAATCCGTCCAAGAAACCCTTCACCATCAAAAAAGGCTCCACAATTCTGGATTTAACGAAAAAAATTCACAGCGACTTCTACAAGCAGTTTTCCTACGCAAAAGTATGGTCAAAACGGCTGCGCTTCAGCCCACAAAAAGTCGGAGGGACCTTCACCCTACAGGACGGAGACGTCGTCGAAATTCACATGAGATAAAAATTACTTAAATCGCCAAGAAAATTGAAGCCTCGGGCGGGATTTGAACCCGCGACCGACGGCTTTCTCCGCTTATGGGCGTACGAGGCCGTTGCTCTAACCGCTGAGCCACCGAGGCTTACTAAGGTATAAGGGGAAGCGCACATTTTTAAGAAATTCGGACGCATAAAATTGTGGGGTTTATTTACCCTTGGTTAAGGAGTTCGGCGAGCGTGAAATAATTGACATTATTTTCAATTGCCTAGAAAGTATGCCTAATGCGCCCGTTCCCTTCGGAGACGACGCTTCGGCCATCGACATTGGCGGCGGAAGGCTCGCAGTAGTAAAAACTGACATGCTCGTTGGAAAGACCGATGTTCCGCCTGGCATGAGTCTCCGGCAGGCAACCCGCAAAGCAGTGGTTATGAATGTAAGCGACTTAGCTGCGAAAGGAGTTCAACCCATAGCTGTGCTTGCTTCAATCGGCCTACCACGAGGATTAGCAAGGAAAGAAATTGAAAATATTGGTAGGGGGCTAAACGAAGGCGCCCGCGAATACGGCGCTTACATCCTGGGCGGAGATACTAATGAGGCTTCAGACCTAGTGATCAGCTGCTCTGCGTTTGGAATATGCAAGAAACAAATTTTCATGAAACGTAGCGGAGCTAAGCCTGGCAACCTCGTAGCTGTTACAGGCTTTTTTGGAAAAACAGCGGCTGGCTTAAAAATTCTGCTTGAAGGCTTTTCTGCGCCTCTGAAAATTAAGGACGCACTCGTCGATGCCGTTCTCATGCCCCACGCAAGACTTAAAGAAGGCTTAATCCTAGCTCAGACCCGGGCGGTAACCTCGTCCATTGACTCCAGCGACGGCTTAGCCTGGAGCCTCCACGAATTATCGCGGGCGAGCCACGTAGGATTCACAATTGACTTTTTACCTATAGCTCAAGAGGCAAAAGAGTTCGCAGAGGCTCATAACCTTAACTCGTTGGAGCTCACCTTGTACGGCGGAGAGGAATATGAACTCGTAGTAACGCTTAAGCCCAAATTATGGAAGAAGGCAGAAGAAGCCATGAAAAAAGTTGGAGCGCATCTGATAAAAATTGGATTCGTCACGGAAGAGCCTACTCTTCTACTGAAGACTAAGAAGGGGATGGTTCCCATTAAGGCTCAAGGATGGGAGCACTTTAAAACGTCCCATGCTTCAAAACATTGATGGAGACGATTTCCATGGTTGAATCCTATGATTCTGGAAGCATGCCGTTCGTTGGAGATTTCAGAAAGTTCCTAGATGGATCCGCTGCTTATTCGCGGTCATCCACTCCTTCTGATCAAGCCAAGTATTTTGAAAGCAAGGTCGTTGAAAGCTTCCTAGATAAAATTAGGGCGGGTATTGATATTCCGAATTATCCTCAGTTTAGGGACATGAACGAAATGTTTTTGGAGTTTATGGAGGGCGTGGAAAAAATTGAAGGAGGATACATAGAGTCGGGTATTCTAAACATTAAGATGGAAAAAACTTGGATACCTGAGGTTTCTGCAATAAAGAGCAATTCTGGAGAAATACAC
>JBBIVD010000125.1:0-3711 GCA_037439925.1 Candidatus Bathyarchaeota archaeon | reverse complement strand
CATCCTGAAAGGTGTCTGTGGAGGAGTTCCAAGTGAAGACGTCGTGAACGGAGTTTGCGTCTTTTATCTCGGAAATCCGAACGAATTTTCTGCTCGAAAGTTTCCTTCCAGACTCGGCGAAAATGGGGGGTCTAACGTGCTTCACTACGATTACGCAGTTCATTAATGGAATAATGGAAGGAGAAATGTTCATCGGCGGTTGGGAAAGCCTTTTAATCGCTGTTTCCACGTCTTCGGCGTGCATTGTGCAGAGCCCGCCGTGTCCCGTAGCCAATGCCTGAAAAAGAACGTAGGCTTCTTCTCCACGCACTTCACCTACGATTATTAGGTCTGGACGATGCCTCACAGCGGATTTAATGAGGTCGAAGAGGCTGATTTCGCCTTCGCTCTCCATTCCAAAGCCCGAGCGGGAAATAGTCGAAGACCAATTTTCATGGGGCAGATTTATCTCAGCCACTTCTTCCACTGAGATGATTTTGTGGTTTGGGCGGATTAGGCAGGCGATGGCGTTTAGGGATGTTGTTTTACCTGCGCCCGTGGCTCCTATAATCATTATAGACATTTTGTTCTCCAAGAGTAACCAGAGGTATGCGGCTATTGTTTCGTTTATCGTTTCGTTTTCGATTAGGTCGATTATGGTGAAGGGGTCTTCGCGGAATTTTCTTATGGTGAAACTCGTCCCTGAAGGCGTGGTTTCCCTTCCGTAAGACACTGCTAAACGATGTTTGCCTGGTAGGGTGACGTCCACGATTGGGAAGGCTATGCTGACGTGTTTTCCAGCTTTGTGAACGATTTTCATCACGAAGTCGTCTAATTCCTGTTCATCGGTGAAGAAGACGTTAGTCCTTATGTTTTCGTATTTTCTGTGCCAAAGAAAAATGGGCTTATTTACGCCTGTGCAGCTTATGTCTTCTACGTAGGGGTCGAACATTAAAGCGTTTATCTTTCCGTAGCCTAGGATGTCCCGCTCCAAGTAATAAAGAACTTTCCTAACTCCTATCGGAGAAACCGCCTTAAAGATTTTCGAATGTTTAGCAATTACAGGCGGCAGTTGCTCGTGAAAAGACTGGGCTAGGCTTTCCCCGTCTGAGGGAGCTTCTAACTCGTATTCTAAAACGTTTCTCATTTTGACGTATGCCTCTCTCTCCTCCTTTTTTAAGGGAAGCTCATTGACAACGTAGAGGTATTCTGCAGTGTCCTCGTTTTGAACTATTGAAGCATAAGAGAACGGAGGCTCGAGAGGATACGTTTCAACCTCGAAATATCCTTCAGGTGCGCTCCATCCTCCAAGCTCTAAATATCCAGCTAGGTCTTCCTCTGAGAAACCTTCAGCTTCTTTATCTTGCTCCTTTTTTCCAATTTTTTCCTGAGCCTTCAATTTGAATATCACTGTCCACTACCTCCTAATGAACTTAGATTGAGTTGAGGAACCGAACCGTTCATGTAACACTCTAAAATTGCGGGACCGTACCCTCCAAGGTAATGTCCCGAAGTCGACGTCTTTCCAAGAAGTGAAACTCGAAGGGATGTTTCATCGTTCATCGTATGCCCTAATCCGCCTTCAATCCAGGCTTTTGAAGAATCGTTGCGAATTCGTATCCAATATTCTCGATTACCAATGGCTGAAGGCAGTGTGACAGTGAGGTATGCCGTTGAGTTCGTCGTGGTCACTACTGTTAGAAGCTGGTTTCCCTTAGCCGCAACATGATTCAATATTTCTTTGAGAACTTCAATTTCGGGCGCTGCCCGAGTGGTGCTTGCGTAGGCACTAAAAGAAAAGATAAGTATGGTGCTAATTGCTGTTAATGCAACGAAAGTATAGAAATGACTCGTGACCATTGAGGGCATCTTTCATGCACCTGCCTTTTGCAGCTTAATGTTGCATGTTACGGTCTCTACTTCAACTATGGCTCCGTTCGCATTGCTTGAAATGGGGAGCGAGACCTCGCCGTTAACTCCGTCGAAATTCACTTTAACCGTGAGGGACTCGATTTGATACGAAAAATCATGGCTCAGCGAAGTTGAGACGACGTCTACACAGGTTACTCGGAGACGGAATTCACCCGTTAACGTTAGGCTCTGAGACGAGTTGAGGTTAATAATGTAAATTCGCAGATTATTCACAGGTTTTCCGCCGCTTGATCCAGCTACGGCGGAGGAGGCGAAAGGACGATAGCAGAGCGTTGCTTCTTGAAATTCTGAGCCAGGGGAAACGTAAAGTTGAGCCATCGGGAAAGAGCTCTGGTTAATTATAACCCTACCGTCGCCTTTCAAAAATTCCCTTGTCTGCATTTTTGAAGGATTCAACTCGTAAACGACCTTTCCAACTGAGCTGTTAAAAACGGTTTCAGAAAATGAGCCGCCAGTGACGTTTACAATTAACCTTTTTTCCTCGGGGGCAATCCTAATTTTTCCCCCATAATCTTCAAAGTAGCAGATTTCCGAGGAGCCTGGGGACCAGGCGACGGACATGATTGAGTTTTCAAGCGAGAGCATACCTCTTTCCGCTGCTGAAACCTTAAGCGATTCGCCTTCAGCGTTTATCCTAATAACAGCGAAGCAGTACGTGACCGAGATCAGCAACGTGAGGGATACGAACAAAATTAGAAATGTGACTGGAATCGCTATTCCCCTCCTGGATAGTAAAACTAATAAAAAAGCATGGCTAGCCTTCGGTTTTCTTTCCTTTAAAGGGGAACTCATACTGCCTCTCCGACAAAACTTCTTTTCGGTAAAAATAAGATGGTTTGTGCGTGAGCACATATTACACACCGAAAGTCGCATTCTCTTGCAGAGATGTTGAATTTAATTCACGTAAAAGTCGGTATTCTGATTGATAATCGCAAGTTTAAATGGGAAAGAAAAAATGGGGGTTATTGGGCTGCTTCGACGTTGCATTCCTTGTAGTACTCTGCGTTGGCAGTGTGAACCGTAATGCCAATGCTTAAGCCAATGTCGTTGACGCCTATGCTGTCAGGGTTTTTGATATACGCAACTAGGGTCCAGCCCGATTTTAGGGTTATGTCGCCTGTAGAGGCATAGCTGGCATTATTGAAAGTCCTTTCAGACCCTTGAACCGTGATGTTGAACGTGTTTCCACTAAGCTCAGTAGTAGTAACTTCCAGATCGTCGAAAACTGTTACTTCGTTGGTTGTCCAGTAATACACGTTTGACCATGACGACTCTTGTCCGCGGATGGAAATCTTGTCGAGGACTACGTCTCTGCCGCCAGTGTTTATCATTACGAAGGCTGCCTCAGACCAAGACCCACTCGTGTTAACCCAAATGTGGAGTTTAGAGATGTAAAGAGACTCCTCCTGCACTCTAGTGGTTGTTACGTTTACGGCATAGTATGTTACGACGGTAGCCAACAGAACCGAAACCACCAGAATAATCAGCGTAGTCACTGGAGTGCTAAGACCTTTCATACCCCTTGCGAATTTTTTCATGTTTCCATTCTCCGAAAGGAAGATTCGCCTAAACGATGATAAGACCATTTGTGCGTGTGTAGACTTTACACACTATGTTTGTAATCCATATTCCATTTGCAGACATCGCATATCATATCCGTAATCCCTATTCCCTCTTCATTTCTCAAATCAACCATCTACCACTTCAATTAAAAAGCCTGAAATGAAAATTTACTTCACAAAAAGAAAAATGGGGGTTATTGGGCTGCTTCGACGTTGCATTCCTTGTAGTACTCTGCGT
>JBBIVD010000124.1:0-3758 GCA_037439925.1 Candidatus Bathyarchaeota archaeon | reverse complement strand
GGTCAACGTATACGCGGTCGCAGCGCCAAAATATCGTGTAGAAGTTTTAGCGGAGAACTACAAGGACGCGGAAACAATCATCAGAAAGGCCGCTGAGACCGCCATAAAAAACATAACGAAGGTTGGAGGACAGGGCAGTTTCGAGAGGGAAAAATAAGAGCCCAGCTGACCACATAGGTTTATATGCGAATCAACGTTCTAATATTCTAGACTCGTGATGGAAAATTGCCTTTCACGGCGATAAATCATGGTATGGTTACTGAGAAAATGTGAGAACTGCAAAAGATATACGTTAAAGTTGGAGAAGTGTCCACATTGCGGAGGAACACTGCGCATTCCCCATCCGGCTAAGTTCTCTCCCCACGATAAATACGTGAAATATCGACGGGTAATGAAGGAGATGAAGTGAAAATGGAAGAGACAACAATTAGGGAAAAGGCGAAAATCCAACTGAAAAATCCAGTTTTGATAGAGGGGCTTCCGGGACTAGGCATGGTTGGAAGAATCGCCGCAAAATATTTAATCAAACAATTAAAGGCTGAGAAATTAGCTGAATTATATTCTCCCCATTTCCCCTACTACGTTATCGTAAATAAAAAGGGCAATGTTAGACTTCTCCGCGGAGAATTCTATTTCTGGAAAAACGAAAAGGGAGAAAACGACCTCATCATTTTAACCGGAGACAGCCAAGCCCAAACCATAGAGGGGCAATACGAAGTGTCGAACCGCATACTCGACTTCGCAGAAAAACACGGAGTAAAAGCCATTTTCACAATGGGAGGGTTCCGAAGAGAAGCAAAGGAAGCACCAAAAGTGATGGCAGTATCAACTAATCCTAAGCTTTTAAGGAAGGCGTCGAAGGCGGGGGCAATAGCCAGCTCAGCGGGAAATCCCATAGTTGGAACAGCTGGACTGCTCCTAGGCTTAGCCAAATTCAGAAACATTGACGCTCTCTGCCTTTTAGGGGAGACCCACGGATATATGCCAGACCCGAAAGCGGCGAAAAGCGTCTTAAACGTTTTACAGAAAGCCTTAGGCATACAAGTTGATTTAAACGGGTTGGACAAGGAGATAGAAAAGTCTAAGGAAATCATGGAGAAAATGCAGAAGATAGAGGAACAGCGGGAGACTTACGCACGTAAAATGCGTAAAGCAGAAGAAGAACGAATCACTTACATCGGCTGATGCGGTTGCTTTTCGAATCTCCAGCTGTCCTTTCTAATAGTTCCTCTCACCTGCTTTTCAGGCGGCGTAGGCTTCCACCTTTCATTTGACTCCAAGATTGCGTGTAGAAACTTTGAGTCACATCGTTTAAGTAAAAGGTGAATGTTTGGGATTAGGCATTCTCCGCCGATGTAGCCGGCTTGAAGTATGGGTTTATCCTCTTCGGTTTTAATGAAGTCCACAACTTGACTATATTCAACATTGTTTTCTTTGCATATTCGATGCATCTCTTGGAACCAAGCGATGAGTAGGGCGTAATAACTTGTGGCGAAAAGCTTGGCGAATTCGGTCTCCCTCGGGCTTTTACATACGTAAGTTTTTATTCCTAAAGATTCAAAGTGCTGCTTCGCCATTTCGCTGGCTTTCTTGCTTATTCCTCCGATAAACTTGACGAAGTGAAGCAAGTCATGTTTCATGTAGGGGTACATTCCCCTAGTCGGGCTGTGCACGATCAGTTTACCTGTTTTCTGGAATATTTTCTCTGTCACTGTTGGAGCCACTGTGGAGTTTATGATCGTCAAAGCTGGGTTGAACTTTCTGATGTAATCAATGGTGTCTTCTATGAATTTTTGTTCGTCGTGGCAGCCATAGCAAATATGCATTATGTCCACATATTTTACATCAGGAACTTCGCCTAGGTCCATTCCGCTGACTTGAAAATCGCTTTTTCCTCGGAGAATTTCAAACAGTGCCGAGCCGACCTTGCCCTTGTATCCCACAACTAAAACTTTAGTCATACTTGCCCTCCTTAACTATGCTCTCAATTATGTCAACGGGATTTTCCAGTTTATCAAATTTCTCCTTCACGTCCCATTTCACTCCTATGTACTTCTTTGCATACCTCATAACTTCTGGTAAATCAACAATGAACAAGGGAAAACCAAGCTTCGAAAGGTAATTGTTAGTATAATACAACCTCGGTTCTATAATTGGAATCACTATGCTAGGCGTTCCCTGGAGGGCTGCCTCCCTCGCTATGGTTCCCCCCACGCTAACAACGAGGTCAGCCTTTTCTGCGAGGCTCACGGAGTCAACAAACTTCTCGGGAACAATGAGTCCTCTTCTTGAACGTTTGTCATATCGTGGAATAAAGACTACGTGCCCCAATGAGGTGAGTTTTCGCGCAATCTCCTCAGTTACGTCCATTTTTCCATACGCATAAGACGCTTTAGTTTCCGTTTGTCTAACTACAATCAAAGGCTTCCCATATTCTTCGACGTTTAATTTTGGCTGATAGCCTCTAATCCAAGCAACTTCGTCGACGCCTTCAAACTGGACAATGTTTTTGACCCCGAAACTTCGATAATGGCGCTGCGGAATCGCCTTAGAGATAACCAGGATGTTGATCAATTGAAGCGTTAGCCTGTTAGCCGCCTCAGCGTGTGGAGCATCCGCAGTGGAAATTATTGGGATGCCGAGTCCAAAGGCTACGCGGCAAGCCTCAACTGATTGATGTGAAACTGAGAGGTCGGGGGCGTCTTCCTTGAACATTTGACAAAAAGAGAGCTCTCGCTTAACACTTACTTGTAACTTTGTGAAAAGGGACGTGGGATTATATTCTCCAACCGCTGTAAATTCTTCGCCGAGCATGTTAGCCAAAGCCAATGTGTCAGGGTGTTTCCTCGTGGTTAGGATGAGTTTGTGGCCCAAGCCCCGAAGTCGGTTGGCAATCGCCCAAGCGTATCTAACGTGTTTCCCAGTGCAGGCGTCAATCCAAACCTTCATTCCTTTAATTCTCCGTGTAAATGACTAAATGTGTTTTCGATTAATAATGATTACTTGATTTCTAAGGGCTTTTACTCGGTGGAGAAAGTGCTGTAGAAGGATCAATTTTTGTTAATGGAACTGCGTATAAAACATTGTACGAGGGTATCCTTACAAGAACCGAAAATAAGCATGAAAATGCTTTCAGTAAAAGCACAGGGTAGCGTCTGCTTACTAATTTGCTTATTAAAGCATTCCAGAAAAGTACAATTGGACTTTTTGATTTTGCAATGATGAAGTCAAAGGGGTATACATAGATTTGCTTAAAATAATTCACAAATAGCCCTGACCTCTTAACGAGCGTTCTCAATTGATTTAGCGTAAAATGCTTCTGTTCACTGGTATTTATGCTTTCAACTAACATCGCAACGGGATGTTGTCGGTTGATCTCTACAATAACTATTTTCGTTCTGCACACTCTTTTAATCTCTCTCAAAACTTTAATTGGTTCATCGACATGGTGTAGCATATCCTTGAGAAAAATTAAGTCAAATACTGAATCTTGAAAGGGAAGTAGGTGAGCGTCAGCTAAAGTGAATTCTAATGGTGATCTGCCAATTTTAGCTGGTGTTATTTTTGTCTTCAATATATCCACGCCAATAATTAAGTTTGCCTCTTGGAAAATAGCGTGGAAAAAGCGTAGAGTACCCCCACCTCCGCATCCAACGTCAAGAATATTAAAAGCTTTTTCAGTTTTTTTCGCTTCATTTATGATTAGTCTATAATTATAATGGATCCAAGAGTCTCTAGGTATAAGAGTGCCCACCTAT
>JBBIVD010000123.1:0-3789 GCA_037439925.1 Candidatus Bathyarchaeota archaeon | reverse complement strand
TAAAAATCCTTTGGTATGGGATTGGAAGGTGAGTTTTTCCATTGATATGCCTGCATGCAGTTTTCTGGCCTTTTCAGCGATTTCTTTGGCGGCGACGCCGACACCGTATTTAATTGTGTGCTTAAGCCTGTAATCCCACTGTTTCCAAGCCTCTTTTCTCGCATACTGCTTGAGCAAATATTTGAGCTGAATGATTCTTGTTTTGTAGTCTCTGCCGTGGAACTCCACTTCACCCGCTTTTTCGCCGTCAAAGTAGACGCTTGTGGCAAGGCTGTTCCAGCCTACGTCAACGCCCAGCCACCCTTTAGGTTGGTATGGTTTAGGCTTAGGCAATCGTAGAACAATATGGCAGTTTATCCATCCGTGACGGTTGTCTTCGATCAGCTCCACTTGACCTAGAACTGGATTGTCTTTTCCACATGCTTTTTGGATTACGCCATAATATTTTGATGGAACCCTTAAGTAACATATTGCCTCTCCCTCTTTCTGCTTTGTTTTAAAGTGGATAAAGAAACCGCCTCTCTTTTCCTCTATCCACACGGATTGGTTGTGGAAGGGCATAGGGTGTAAAGGCAGATTCTTGAGGTAACGAGTTAGTTTTTGGTCGACCATCCATTTTTGTTGGGCATAAACTTGAATGTCTTTGTCCTTAATGACCTTTCTAACTGCTTCTTGGACTTTAGGAATTAAAACTTTCTTGTAGGTCAAATATTCTTTTTGAAGTGTTTTTACTCCTTTATCTCTTGGTGAAATTACGGCTTTAACACAGAGTTTTATTTTTTCTTCCAAGAAAATACCTCTGGAGTCATTGTGCTTTACTCCACTTAGCCTTAAGTCACTTTTGCCCCACTAGAATTGCTATAACTTTATCAGCTTCCTCCTTTGAGTGCTCCTTTAATAGTCGAGCCACTTTACAGGCGTCTCTAACGTCGCGGCTTTTGAACTCTTTCATTATTTTGTCAGCCATGTAGACTGCAAGCCCCATCGGAATTCCTTCACGGATAGTTAGCACTTTAGTGGCTACTTCAAGAAACTCGTCGTCTGAATAGTCTCTGAAACGCATAGGCACAAAACGGGACATCAGCTCCGGAGGGATTTTGTCCAGTCGATTGGCTGACGCGAACACCCATGTTTTAAGTTTAAGGGACCTCTGTTTTCCATGTTTCGTTTCAATTATTAAGCCTCTCTCCATGAGGCTTAGGAGGCAACCTAAGTTTTCTTGAGAGTCAACCTTGTCCAACTCGTCCATTATCAGGTAGCGGGGTCTCTCGTCGAATAGGACGTCGTAGAGGCCTGCGCTTGAAAGTCTGCTTCCCAAAATAAACTTTGAGTTTGGAAGACGGGAAAGCTCCTCGAGCATTAGGGTTTTAGCGGAAGCTATGGAGCCGTGGAGCAGAACATGGACTGGCTGCTGGGCTTCAAGGCTTCTGCGGATTATCTCCTTCTTTTCTTCGTGTCCAATAACTATTTCGAAAAGGTCAGGCGGTATTCTCGGCTGCTCCTCAACTTCAGGTGTCGCCATTGAACGGTAGTCCATTAACGCCTTCTCCATGGCATCAACGTTTATGACTCTGAAATTTGTCGACCTGTTCGTTTTCAGGGTGACCTTAAGTATCCTCTTTGCGACCAGCCTGTTAAGAATCCTCACATCCGTGAAAACCTCATGCCATTCAAAACCGTCATGGGGGCTTCGAGGCGGATTCTTCCTTTCCCAGTCTATTATCCTCTCGAAAACGCCTGCAAGCTCTCCAGTAGCATCATTGCTAAGCAAAGCTAAAGCGTTTCTGTAAACTTCTTCCTCCAATATTTCTTCAGACATTAAATTTCCCTTTTTGGGGAGGGGGGGTCTACGCCATATCACGATTATTATGGGAAAGACTTATATTTTTTAACCTTTGCCTTTCACTTGGTGTCAGTATGGCAGAAGCCATGGTTTCAAAGGGCGTGAGCAAGTACACACGCAAGATTCCGACAATGCATTCAAACTACGATTCGGCTGAAACCTACGCTAAAAGCAACTATGAAAAAATAGGCTTCAAGACGGCACTAGTTACCGCCTACAAGGATGCATGGCCAGACATGAAAACAAACTACAAAGCCAAAGTTACCCCAGCGGCTGCGAGTAAGTGGGCTACCAACTGGAAAGCTAAAATGTTCGGATAAGCAACTAAAAACGCATCTTTAAGTCTCAAATTCCCCTTTTTTCTATTCCTTAACGCTTGCTTTAGCGGCTTCCCCGATTCGTTCAATCCATCTCGAAGCAACCTCTAAAGATTTGGGGTAGATGTGTCTTATAACGGCTTCTCGCAGTTCTGGAGGAGCGAAAGCTGCAGCCATAGAGTTTGTCCATTCAGTCGACAACTCTAATGCCATATTTATGAGGTTTTCAGAGTATCCTTTTCGGCGCCACTCAGCCTTTTTTTCCTCCTTCATTCGCTCAATATTTGCGTCCACTCCCCTGACGCCGATAACTTGTGGTGAATGGAAACGACTAAGTAGAGGACGTTCACGTAACCAACGGCGAAGAGACCCTTCCCCAATCAAACCCTATTCCCGCCCTTGTTTCTTCGAGTTTTATGGATGCTTTAAAAATTTTATAGCTTATTGGTCCTTCCTCAAACAAGTTTTCTGCAGACCTCCTCCCATTTTTCTTTCAGTTTTGGAAGTAGAGTTGCCAACTGCTGAGCGTGACGTTTCTCATCTTCTGAGATGGCTAAAAGGATACCACTACCATTTATGGCTTGGATCATTGGATTCTTGCTTTCTGTAATGTATGATCGAGTTGCTTTTACCTCGTCTTCAATGAATTCCTGGATATCGCGAATTGCCATGTCAATCTGGGATAATGTAAATTCTTGTGGTGAATGTTTTACGTAACTGTGATGGCTTAATCTCTTTAGAAACTTACGTATTGGTCTTTCCTCAAGGATATCAGCCATTATTCCAGCCATCTCCTAGTGATTTCCGCCTGCCTTTCAATAAAATTAAGGACACCTTCACCCTTATATTTTCCAAAATCAGTGAACGCCCGTGCAATCTCCAACTTTCTGAGGCGATCCATAACTGAAGAAATATCTTTCTGGACGCCCTCAACAATAAGGTTAACAGCGGTTACACGGTCTTTTATGTTGTTCTGAACCTTGCTGGCAATATCCATTTCTAACGTCTCCTCGGCGGTCTAGGCGGAGCTACTGGCGGCGGTAGTGCTGCGGGAGCCACTTTCTCCGCAACACGGTGGCTAACTGTATAAATGCAACGTTCATACTCCGGTGTGCCAGGCGTAAGCCCAACGTAGCCAGGTCCGCATACGCCTTCAGCTAGGGAGCGTGCCCATGTGGATGCCGCTATGACTTCAACGGCGTCTTCTCGTCTAATACGGTCAATCAAGGGTACTTGGAAATGAAGGAAGTCAGCGGGGTCAATGTTGAGTATGTCGACAATCTTTTTGCGGGGAATTAACGGCTCTCTTTCCTTCAGGTATGTGCGGATTGGTTTACGTTCTAAGACCTCAGCCATTTAACCCACCTCTTAAATTATCACTCTCCTTGCAGCCCGAAATTCGTAGATTAGGTATGCCGCTGCGGCGGCGCCAACGATGATTAGAAGGATAATGAAGGCTTTAGCCACGTCTTCTGGGGGAATTTTTTCCCACTCTAATATTCTGGTTTCAAGCATTTTTTTTCTAGGGCCCTCAGGCAACTGTGCAGCCATAACTTTGAGTTTTTCAATTAGAACAGTCTTCCGCGCCTCATTCCTTTTTATCATGTTTTCAATAACTGGCAATTCACT
>JBBIVD010000122.1:0-3879 GCA_037439925.1 Candidatus Bathyarchaeota archaeon | reverse complement strand
AGTAAACGAAAAAGAAGTTCCAAGAATGATCGAGTTTGCGAAAAGAAGCGGAGCCATACTTCAAATAATTGAGTTGGAGCCCGTGAACGTTAACCCGTCCTATTATAGGCTTCACCATCAGCCCCTAGATGACATCGAAATGAGACTACAAAAAAACGCTGTTCAAATTAAAACTCGAAGGAACATGCAAAACCGCAGAGTATACTTTCTGCCCGAAGCCAAAGTTGAGATCATACGCCCAATTGAGAATACGGAGTTCTGTTCCCGCTGCACACGCATTCGAGTTACGAGCGACGGAAAACTGAAACCATGCCTAATGCGAAACGACAACTTAATCGACATACTCACCCCTCTACGCAACGGCGCAAACAACGAAGCTCTAACCCAACTATTCGTTGAGGGCGTCAAAAAACGTGAACCGTACTATAAAGCGGCTGATGACTGAATATCTAGAACAATGGATTACACCTTAGCCTCAGAGAATATTTCCATACTCACTGTTAAGCGGAGAAATTATGAGGAAGCTTTAGTCATCGCCTCAAGGTACAATGTAAGCCCAAACGACGCCGTCGCCGCCTTAATTTCAAGGGATAACAACATAGCCGAAGTTTACAGTTTCGACAAGCATTTTGAAAACATCCCTTTCATAAAAAGAACAATTAAATGATTGTCAAAATGGAAATTTGGTATTCACTCTTTCTATTTTTCAGAGAGATATTCAACCATTCCTTCGTCTAGGTCGAGCCATTTCGCTAGGCCTGCTGCCATTTCGGCGTTGTTCTTGAAAATCACCTTCAGGTAGGGAAGAATTTCTTTCACTGCCCTCACCGAGGATACGTGGCATTTTTTCTTTATTTTCATGCCTATCTGCGACTGCATTTCTCGTTTGCTTTTAGTCCATGAGAGCATTCGTATTCTTTCTGGGAACTTGAAGGGAACCCATCCTGGCGGTGTTCGCTCTCGGGACATGGCTATTCCCGCCGTCATGAAGTCATACACGTATCGTAGCAGTGTCCAATCTTGTGTTGAACGTATTCTTCCACGGTAGAGGTCGGCGAGCGCGAGGGATTCCATGGCTTTCGCCAAGTCATGCGGATCCCGTAGGTGAAGGGGCGCGTTTTCGTAGATCCATTCGAAGAGCATGTCCGGGTCCACATCGGCTGCGTCAATGGCGCTCTTCGCGTCTAGGCAATTTTTCGAGTAGAATATGGTCTTTAAAACGTTGAATATAACTTCCTTTCTGTCTCTTTCGGCGAGCCAAGCCACGTCTTCATAACTTAATTTACTTCGACCCTGGGCTAGTGCCTGTAAATCGTTCACAGCCGATCTAACGTCGCCACCGTTTTTCTCAGCAATAAACTTTAGTGCCTTTTCGTCCGCCCTTATTCCCTCTCGTCTGCAGATTTTATCTAAATGCCTAGCAGCCTCATAAATTGAGGGTTTCTTGAATTCTATGAGTAGGCAGTAGTTTCGAAGGTTCGAGAATCTCGGGTCGTAAACGTCGTTGGCAATTAACACTATGGGACACTTGGTCGCCTTTATGATTTCTGTGATGGCTTTGACCCCGCCTCTGTCCTCCGTTCCCGTTATTCCATCCAACTCGTCGAGCAGAATTAGGCGCTTCCTTCCAAACAGCGTATTGTACTGTGAGGCTCTTCCCGCGAATTGTTCGATGGCTTCGGCAGTTCTATAATCGCTTGCGTTCTTTTCGACGAGTTCCAAGTTTAAATCGTTGGCTAGGGCTTCAACGCATAGGGTTTTTCCAATGCCCGGCGGTCCATAAAGAAAGGCGGCCTTTTTCTTAGGAACTTCTACGCTCCAGGATTCAATCCATTCCTTAAGTTTTCGGATAGCATCCCTGTTTCCGACGACTTCAGACAGCGTTTTAGGCTTATGCTTTTCGGTCCAAGGCATGTACATTTTAACTGCCCTTTCTCATTTCGTAACCTGCTTCAGTGAGCCTTGCGAGTAAGGCGCTTAACTGAACTTCTTCATCTGCGCCTTGGACTAGTCTGAAGTCGGCTTCCCCGATCATGTCTGCGAGCTTGATCTTCCATCTTTCAGGAATTTCTAAGCGGAAAATTTCTATGTGAATCTGCTTTATGATGTCGCTTCCAGCCACGCCGTATTTTAAAATCATTTCCCTTAGCTTTTCTCTGGCGCCTATGAAATCGCCTTTCATGGCTAATACAATCATTTCGCGAACGTCAGCGGGACTAGCCCTACCTATAACTGAATAAACTGTTTCCGCGTCGATGGTTCTGCCCAACGAGGCTGCCGCCTGCAAAGTGTTAGTTGCCTTTCGCAAGTCTCCCTCATTGACTTCGAGAATGGCTTCCATTCCGTCGTCAAGCACGTTCACGTTTTCTTTTTCACAAATTTGCCGCAGCCAATTTAGGGTGTCTTCCCTCGAAAGGTGGGTGAAACGGAAAGGTGCGCACCTCGACTGAATCGGCTCAATTATTTTTCCGCTATAATTGGCTATGAGGATGAAGCGGGCGGTTTCCGTGAAACGTTCCATAGTCCTCCGTAAGGCTTGCTGAGCATCGCCAGTCATATTATCGGCTTCATCCAAAATAAGCAGTTTAAACGGTATTTCGCCCAATGTCCTTGTGCGTGCGAAGGTCTTCACGGTTTCCCTAACAACATTTATGCCCCTTTCGTCGCTCGCATTTAACTCCATAAGGTGCTCACGATAACCTTCCCCGTAGAGGTCGTGTGCTAAGCAAAGCGCGGCGGTTGTTTTTCCAGTTCCTGGCGGACCGGCGAAAATGCAGTGTGGAACGTTTTTTGCCTTAACAAAGCTTTTTAATCTTTCCACTATTTCCGCTTGGTCCACTATGTCGTCGAGGGACTTCGGGCGATATTTTTCCGCCCACATCTCATAACTCATTTTGCACCCTCCTTTCTATCTAGTATTGGATGAAGTCATATTAATTAGTGTGCTCAATTACTTAAAGAAATTGAACGTATTAAATGGCTTAATTGTTAGTTTAATCGGAAAATAGTTTGAAATAAAGAAATAAATAGGAAGGAATGCTATCCTAGAATTTTTTCGATGGCGTCTGCCTCCGCATCCTCCACAAGCGGGATTCCCGTGACTTTTGCGGCTCTTTCAGTCAATGAGACAATGTCGCCCCTGTCTATCAAGTTTAGTTTCCACTTTCTCGCGCCCGCCATAAGCTGCTGAAGCCCAACCTTAATCTTTCCGTTGAGATAGCTGTACAAGCCTACGGCTTCCCAAGGTATGTCCTTAAATTTCTCTCCATATTTTGCTTTCAGTTCAGGCGTGGCTATAAAGAACTTTTCAGGCGTTGCACCGTAACGTTCTGAGAAGGATTTCGGCAGCTTCCCTTCCTTCGCTAGTTCAACGAAGTAGGAGGCTTTCATAACGGCGGTGAGGGGCGCCCTAGCCATTAAAATTGCCTTCACGTAGGGTCCTTTACCAAAATTGCTCATGGCTATTGCCTTGAACATTTGAGTTTCGCAGATGAAGCCGCCCGCCATGATAATGTCAGGCACATACCTTCCCTTTTTCCTCAAGATTTCTGCACACTTTAAGACTTGCGCCTCTAGGTGAACTGTCGGAGTGCTCATTTCATCCATCATGGGGACTGGACTCATGCCAGTTCCGCCGCCTGCACCGTCGAAGGTTACAGCCTCAATCTTGGCTTCAGAAGCCATTTTCATGGCGAAGGCGACGGCGGAAGCCCTATACGCTCCAGTTTTTAGGGTTACGTGTTTAGCTCCTTGCTCCCTAAGCCAATCGATGTCTTCGAGAAAGTCTTTCTCTGAGGGCATTCCTACTCTGCTGTGTCTTTCAAAGGTTTCGAAGACACCTTCTTTGAAGGCTTCTTGAACGTTTTTGTCCTCGGGATC
>JBBIVD010000121.1:2346-3942 GCA_037439925.1 Candidatus Bathyarchaeota archaeon | reverse complement strand
CCTTTTCGTTATGGTGTTTTTTGTTACGCGTAAAAGTGCGCTTTTTTCAAGTTTCTTTCTCAGTTCTTGAAGCTGCGCCGCTCTGACTTTTTCTAGGCTTGCCGCTCCAACAACCCTATATTGGCGTAGTAGTTCCTTTAATTCTTCGACTTCTTCGATTTTTTCCCGCGATGCTTGACGCGACAGCATGGTTGGTTCCCTACATTTTCACTTTGACTGGTGGGCCCATGGTTGTTTTTAGGTAAATTGATCTAACGTTTTTTATTCCCTTTTTAAGTTTCCCCTCAATTCTTCTTAGGACAGTTAAAATGTTTTCAGCTATTTCTTCATTCGACATTTCTTCGTTTCCAATGCGACATTGGAGGGCTGGTTGTCCCCGTGTTCTTATTAGGACTGTTTTTCGATGTTTCTCTATCTGTTCTTTTATGTTGGCGTTGGGGGGCACTGGGGTCGGCATGTTTCCCCTCGGTCCCAGCACGGCGCCTAGGATTCTTCCCACAAGGGGCATTAGCGGAGCTTCAGCGATGAAGAAGTCGTAGGTTTCCGCCAACTCCTTTTGCTTTTTCTTGTTTTCAGCCAGGGCTTCGAGTTCGTTTCTTTGGATAACTAAGTCTGCGCCTGCCTGCTTGGCTTTTAGAGCCATTTCGCCTGAGGCGATTACGCATATACGGTTTCCCTTTCCTGGCGGGCGTGGCAGTTCAATGGACTCTTGGATTTTGCCCTCGGGCTTCTTTGGGTCTATGTCCTTCAGGTTTACGATGAGTTCTATGGATTGGGCGAAGTTTCTTTTCTCAGATTTCTCCTTAACTTCTTTAATTGCTTCAAGAATGTTTTTTGTGTCTAGGGACATTTTGAATCACGCTCAGAGACGTGGAGAGGCAGTTATAAAAGGTTTTCAGTCTTTTTTCTCCAAAATTTCGTTGTATTTTCCTTCGTCGATTTCCTTCTGAACCTCTCTCGGATCCTTCTCCTCTACCAGAACACCCATTGTAACGCAGCTTCCCAGAACTTCTTTTACGGCTTTTTTCAGGTTTTTGGCTAGCAGCGAGGTTTGTTTAATTTTAGCTATTTTCACTATCTGCTCTAGGGATAGGTTTCCGATTTTTTGGGTTTTCGGAGTGCCTGAGCCTTTTTCGACGCCTAATTCGCTTACGATCAATGCGGAAGTCGTTGGCACGCCGACGCTTACTTCGAACTCCTTTGTTTCCGTGTCCACAGCTATTTTGACTGGCACTTTCATGCCTGAGTAGCTTTTCGTTAATTCGTTGATTTTGTTTGCGACGGCGAGGACGTTGACGCCTAAGGGTCCTAGGGCGGGTCCTAGAGGCGGTCCAGCTGTTGCCTGTCCGCCGTTGACCAGTGCCTCAATTACCTTTTTTTCGCCCATTTTATTCTCCTTCCTTTTTTGCTTTTTCCGTGAGTTTCACGTAGTCGGCGTGAACTGTGATGGGCAGGGTGAAAGTTGCCTCGAGTAGTTCAAGGGTTACTTCCTCTTTGGTTCTGTCTATTCTTGTTATTTTTGCCTTCATTCCTTTGAAGGGGCCTCCTACGATTTCTACAATGTCGTCTATGTTCAGCTCTTCGATTACGGGCTTT
>JBBIVD010000121.1:0-2330 GCA_037439925.1 Candidatus Bathyarchaeota archaeon | reverse complement strand
CGGAGAAGTCTACGACTCCTGGAACTCTGGACCTCGCATGTTTTATTCCTGCTATTGCTTCTTCGACGAAGTGCGGTCCATCTGCCTCAATGAACAAGTAGCCCTTCAATGTTTCAGGCACTAAAATTGCTTTTATTGGCAGTTTATCTGTCTCAACTCTGGCCGCTATGAGGTTCGCCACGTTTTTCTCTTGTCCAGCTGTGGTTCGTATGGCGAAAATCACTGCTTGGCCCTTTCTTTCTTGGCTCATTTGGCTTTCTCCTTTTTTTAGCCGGCGAATCCCTGAAGCGCCGCTGATATGAATTTGATGATGAAGGCAACTACTCCAATAACGGTGATTCCGAGGGTGCATATCTTTATTGAGAGCCAAAGCTCAGTTCTTCCAGGCTTTTTGGCGAGTTTCAGCGCTCTCGTCCAAGACTTAAGGGACGATGCGATTCCCAAGGCTGCATCCACTCAATTGACACTTATTCCTTCGCAAATTTCGTGATGATTTATTTAAACATTAGCCCACACGTATTATAAAGATACCGAATTAAACGTTAGATTTTTTCTATTGACACGCCCATTTCATCTAGAATTTTGGTTATTCGGGCTTTATCCGAGCCTTTGATTCCTTTCCAGTCAAGAACAGCGGATTTAACTGTTTCTTTTGTCCGTTCAACACATTGCCTCACTGTTTCAGTGTCCACTTGCGGAATGGCATATTTTGGAATGATGTGCCCAAAGGCTTTTTGAGTGTTTAAAGCCATTTTCGTGAACTTCATGTTGTAGTGTGGACCGCCGATGCCTAAAACCGCTGGATATTTTGGCTCCTTGAAGACGGCTGTCATGGCGGCGTGGGCTACGGCTTCAGCTGCTTTTAGGTCTTTCCATTGCGTTGGCGAACTGCCTAACTCCACGAACATTGCGGGCGCATCTAGAGACGGACCGTGATGCGTACATTCGTAGGAGACCTGATAGTCTAATTCTTTTTCTTCCTTGATTTTCGCCATTTCGAGTAGGGCGTTTTTCATTGCATTTGCTGGAGATATGGAAACCCTTTTTTCAATGCCTCCTAGCTCAGCTTTGCCTAGGTTGCCTGGAGTGTGAACTGAAAGGGTTGGGATTCCGCTGAGGCTGGCGTGTCGAGAAACGAATACAATTAGTTGCGGAGTGAAGAAATCGGTTAGGTACTGCGCATATACGGGCTCCTCTTTGACGAAAATTAGCTTAGCCTCGCCTTCCCTAAGCCTTTTCAAGTAAACTGGTTTCTCATGAAACACTTCGGAGGTTTCTTCAAAGTCATAATGCTCCAATATTTTTTGGGCAATGTTCATGCCTGCTAGGTCCTTGGTTGAAGCTACCAATAGAATCATGTAAGCATCTCCTAGGCTCGCATCCCTTGATTTCGTTATGAAAGCTCTAGTGTCCAAGGATTAAGGCTAAGAGAGCCTTAGCCGTGTGAAGCCTATTTTCCGCTTGGTCCCAGACTATTGACCTCGGACCGTCGATTACCTCAGCGGCTACTTCTTCTCCGCGATGCGCTGGTAGACAATGCATGAAAACAGCGTCTTTAGCAGCGTGTTTGAACAGTTTTTCGGTTATTTGATACTTGGGTATGAAGGTGCTTAGCCTTTTTTTGCGTTCAGCCTCCATGCCCATTGATATGAACACGTCTGTGTAGATTACCTGTGCTTCTTCCACAGCCTCGACGGGATCGGTCACGATTTCTATTTTTGATCCGCTTTCCTCGGCGTTTTTCAGAGCCCACTCTACAACTTTTTCATTCGGTCTATAGTCTTCTGGACAAGCCACGCTGATGTTTGTTCCCAGTTTGCTGCAGCCGATGAGTAAGGAGTTGCAAACGTTGTTTCCGTCCCCAATATAGGCGAGTTTTAATCCTTCTAAGGAGCCTTTCTTTTCCCAAATCGTGTAGAGATCGCACACAGCCTGACATGGATGGCAAAAATCCGACAAGGCATTGATAACGGGAATTTTTGCATGTTGCGCCATGGCCTCTAAGTGGTTCTGAGAGAAAACCCTTGCCACGATTCCATCAACATATCGATCTAAAACTCGAGCCGTGTCTTCCACGGTTTCTCCTCTTCCAAGCTGAAGCTGATTCCAGTCCAAGTATATGGCGCCACCGCCCAGCTGGTTTATCGCCACTTCAAAGGAAACGCGGGTTCTAGTCGAAGGCTTCTGGAAAATTAGGGCTATGTTCTTGCCAGCGAGAATGCGGCTTAGCCCTTTAGCTGAGCCTTTGTGTTTTAATTTGTGCGTGGTCTTTAGGATGCGCCAGATTTCCTCACGTGAGTAGTCTTGTAGTGTCAGAAAGTCTCGATTCC
>JBBIVD010000120.1:0-3980 GCA_037439925.1 Candidatus Bathyarchaeota archaeon | reverse complement strand
GCTAACGTAGTCCTTGACGTTAGCGGCGAAGTCTGCCCCATCCCCCTCGTAAAGACTAGAAAAGCCCTAGACAAAATGAAGAAAGGCGAGATTCTCGAAGTAATAGGAACCGACGAAAAAGCAAAGACAGACATTACTATAGCAGTCAAGGAGCTGAGAATGCAACTCGAAAAGATGGCGACGGATAAAGATGGGAAATTGCGCATGCTAATAATGAAAAGATGACGTGATGTTGAAGATTTTAGAGCTTTGATTCACACATAATTTTAGGACGCGGGTATTTCTATGCTTAGTTGCTTTTTTGTTTCGAAGTATCTGCTGAAGTTTGTTATGGTTATGCCCACCATCTCCTTGGTTTCTGGATCCCGCCTCACAATAACATATGGGTCTACTTCTTCAGACACTGCTTTCCTAGGCTTACCGAAACTTATATAGACAACATCAGCGTCTCGATCGTAGCTCATCACGATTCGGTTTTTCTCCAAAGAACCTTCCCTCTCCTAACCCTTTCAGTAAAGTAACTGGTTATTATAAACCATTCTCCATCCAGAACCTTAATCACAACAGCCAAATACTTTGAAGAAACCAGCGTGGAGGAATAAAATCTATAGCATATTCTCGTGTCCTCCGTGGCGCCTTCAACTACAATCTCTGGCTTTGCCAAAACCTTCTTTATTTTATCTTGTTTCCTTTCAACTTCAGGATGGAAGAAAACCATATGCAGCCACTATGCCTCAGTCAGCCTTATTCTTCTACCATCGTAAGCCGCAACCTCAAAAACGATGGACATATAGCTTTTTACTCCCTTTTATTCGACGAAACTTATTCACAATTTTTTGTATTAACTCCACAAAGGTTTGCCACGTGAATAAAAGAAGATAGCCAGAAAATGGCATATGCTTATAAGAAAAAGTAAAGTATGGTGTGATTAATGGTGTGAGGGAAAATGAATCTTCTTTTATGGTTCTTGGTTTGGGCTGTTGTTTTTTATTTGCCTTTTTCCTTGGAAAAGTCTAAGCTTTTGTCGCGTTCTCGAATTGTTTCGCTTCTTTTTGGATTTTTAATGTTCTACATTTATGTGGCTATGCGGACTCCTGAAAGTATTTTGTTTTATTGGCTTGTTTTCTGGCGTTTTTTGGTAGGCTTGGTTGAGGTGCTTTTTCAGATTCCCAGCCTAGAAGAAGTCGAAGAAAGACTCTATACTTATCGATTGAGAAGGAGACCGAAGCCTCGATTTAGCGCAAAGGTTTCAGCCTTAATTTTGGCGATTTTTCTGTTAGGCTCCTCTCTGGGCATTGTTTTTTCGCAGGTTCAAAGGGTGAGCAACGCATTCTATTTCAAAAGCCTAATTCAGGTGGGTTCTGGGCTTCCTTTCAGCAGGGAGATTCCAGACGACATGGTCCGCTTAGTCACTGAGGAGTTGGCGGTTTCGATGGCTCGACAACGTATGTCAGAGTTCGGAAGCAATGTTAAGCTTTTGGGCTGTCAAATCACGAAAAACTTAGATGGGAAACTCGTCTGGGTCGCCGTTATAGGCTCAACCAACGTGTTAGCGGAAAACTACGTGAAGGGCTTCGTCGTAATAGATGCAACCGACCCAACAGCCACGCCGCAGATAATCCACCAGGAATTCAAAGTCGGAGAAGGACTCTGGTGGACCCGAAACATTAAATTCAAATCCTACGTGGCTGACACAAGATACAGCTACGGCGTCGCCTATCCATGTTGGAACAACATCACAAACGAGTTAACCTACGTCCTCGCGAGATATCGGGTCGGCTTCGACTTGATCCGCAGATATAACGGGCTGTTAATCTATGGTCCGAACGGAGAAGTCGTCAACGAATATTCGAGGCTGTCCGACGTGCCAAATTGGGTCACCCAAGTCTACGACGAAGACTGGCTGGAAAACATGATCAATGAGTGGGGCAATTTCCGGAGGGGCGAATCCTTCGACTACTGGGCTGGCGGCTTCCTATGGATTATCCCGCCGAGCCGAGACCGCGTTGAAATGTCCGAAGACACACGCTATATACTGGACCCTGACACAGGCGACCTCATCGCCATGGTCTGCTTGAATCCTGTTACTAGCGAACGGACTTTGGCGGGCATTTTTAAGGCAACTCGTCAAGGCATATTTTTCTACGATTATTCCAAGAATAATTACATTTCTGGCGTGACAGCCCAAGATGTTGTTGAGGGAAAACTGCCTAAACCCGCGGCTGGATACTACTATGCCACGATGCCGCTTCTCTATCCCGTTCAAGTCGGGGAAGGAGACTTCCGTCTAGCGTGGTATGTGCCGATTTATTGGAGTGAAACCGCAGAGCGCCGCGAAGGAGAAACCATATATCTGGCTGGATTCGCCATCGTCGACGCGCAAAACATCAATTACATATCGATAAAAATGACTGGTGGAGGAATGAAGGGCGAAGAGCTCGTGCGATCAACTCGAACCGAATTCCTTGGGCTCTTTGGAAAAATCACCTATATAGAATTAAACACCACGGTTCTAAACAAATCCGAGTACGTGAAAGATGGGGTAACCCACATAGTCTTGCACGTGGACAATAGCACATATCCATACATTGAGGCTGAACCTGAGGACCTATCGAGTCAGCAGCAATGGTATGAACTCCTATTAACTGGGGCAAACGACCAAATAATAGCCCATATTGAAAAAAGAGGCGAAATCTGGGTCATAACTTACTTCGATAACCTCAGTTTAGAATGAATTAAAATCAAGATCGCGGCAAAGAAGCGGAAACGCCTAAGCCTTCTATAATCTCATTGTACAATTTGAGCGCTTCTTCTTTTTCATTGATTCCTTCTGTTATCATGACTCCGCTTTTGAGTATGCTCGCTGCAATGTTGCGATCGGGGCTGAAGGTTATGCCTAGTTGAGCCTTAACTTTGATGCTAAAGCCTTTATCCTTTAGGAGACTATGCAAATTCGCCATGTTCAATTCTAATTTTTTCTTCGGCGTGATAACGAAGGTTCTTTTCCCTCCTCTACCACAGATTTCTTCAACTATTTCTCGCTTTAGGGGCTTCGGCATGCTACGGGGTTTCGTTCCGCAGACTGGGCAGTCTTCTAGGCGGGCGACGTTTATTTCGTCCGCAGTCACATATCCTATGTCGAAGTAGAGCAGTTTACTCGTTAAGCGGGGCTTTTCTCCTAGGAGTATTCTAACGGCTTCGGCGGCTTCCACGTTCGCCACGATACCTACAATTGAGGGATGCACCCCAACAACGGCGCATGTTGGCAGAACATCGTCGTTTATACTACCATAGAAGCATTCTAGGCAAGGTGTTTCGCCTGGGATTATGGTTGAAACGTTTCCGTAAGTCATTATCGCCGCCCCAAAAACATAGGGTATCTTAAGTTTAACGCAAGCTCTGTTAACGGCGTAGCGGGGTTTCATGCGGTCTAATCCGTCGACTACGACGTCTACGTCATGGAGTAGGTCTTCGGCGTTGTCAACGTTTAAGGAGAGTGGCAGGGGCTCAATTTTCACATGGGGATTTAGGGCTTCCAATTTTTCGGCTGCAACCTCAACCTTAGGATAGCCTATGTCGTTTACGCTGTAAAGATGCTGTCTCTGCATATTCGAGAGTTCAACGATGTCTCTGTCAACTATGCGCAGGTGCCCGACGCCCATGGCGGTTAATTGAGTCGCTATGACGCAGCCGAGCCCCCCTAAGCCCACTACGCAAGCCTTAGCCCTCCTAAGTTTCAGCTGTCCTTCATAGCCTATTTCTTTGAGGACGATTTGCCTTGAATAGAATTCCAGTTCTTTGTCTGAAAGCTCCTGATCTACGTGCCTAGACATTCCTAATCCTCAAACATCAAATTGTAAACCTATCCTTATAATTTTACCAAGTCTCTAAAGCTAAGCGCAACTTTTATAAGTTTATAACGGCGTTATGAATGGTGGTGCCTCACATGAGGGATAACGTTTGCCTGGCAAGTTGAGCTT
>JBBIVD010000119.1:1078-4008 GCA_037439925.1 Candidatus Bathyarchaeota archaeon | reverse complement strand
AAGGATAAACCGCATATGGAAGATTTGATTTACAGAGAATTCTTTACGGTTAATTATATGGAAGGAGTGAAAGAAAATCGCCACCGAGTCCTAAACATCGCAGGTTTGATAAGGGACGTATGGGATGGAAAGGACTTAGACCTAACTAAAACGCTCCTTGAAAATAAAATACCTTGGATTAACACGTCGACCTATCAGCGTTTCATCGCCTTTCCCGAAGTTTATGTAAACATCATTAAAGAACGGGGGATGGCAATTCATGACGACGGCTGCGTTGGAACCCCCTTTTCTCGGAGGCTAAAACTCACATTTCCCGACGCCGTTAACGGTTACCCATATAGCAACTCGAATTACTGGATGGACCTCCTGCCAAAACTCATAGTCGATGTTTATCGCTATTATGTCTTCACTGGCTCCGTGGATCGCAATTATCTGAGCATTTGTTTCCCTGAGCTTTACAAGGCTTTAAGAAAATACAATCAAAGATTTGTCAAAGCAGGTTTACCCTTTGAGCGGGGATTCCCATCCACAACCTTCGATAATGTTGCCTCTTGGGGACATAACATTTACAGCGCCTTTTGGTATTTAACTTCATTGGACGTTATGAAGTCGATGGCGAAAATTTTGGGTGAAAATGAGGTCGAAGGCGAATGCGAGATGTTACTGAAAGAGGGGCTGATAGCCTTAGAAAAAATGTGGAACGAAGAAAGGGGATACTACAACCTTTCTTACAACCCTGAAGACGATTCTCCCATTAAGGATGTCTTGTTCGCCCAGATAGAAGCCCTATGGATCACCCTCCTCAGCCTACAAAAGCCCATAATTCCCTTTAATAGAGTTAAAAGAATATTGACAAACCTTTACGAACATAACTTCATCCGAAAAACAAACACTGGCCAAAAGAAAACGGGAGCCATAAACGTATTGCCCCCAGATGCAGCCTTAGGTGATTATAGTCAGGCAGTTGAGGCCTGGATAGGCGTAAATGCCTTCATGTCAGCTTTTATGAGGCTGATCGGCGAGGCCATTTTAAGGTTTTCCCCTGAGGATAAGGCGGAAGCTGAAAGATTTCTTAATTACGGTAATGAGCTTCTGAATGCAATTATTTACATGACGAAAGAACAGAATTTATTGGCCCCGCCGGAGGCCGTGACACATAACCTTGAAAAGTACAGGGCCTTAAACTATTCAAGAAGCACAGCGGTTCTGCTTCCTCTCCTTGTCGAAGACATGTTTCACTATTGTAAGAAAAAATCATTTTTCAAGCTGAATGAAACTTACCTTGAAGAATTCATGGGCATGGTGGAGAAATGGATGAAAGAGAAGTAAGAGCAACGCTGTTTCCTAGGCTTTAATCCCTTTAACTTAAACTGGCGTCTTCAAGTATTTTTGCCAAATTTAACGGCTAGATTAAATTTTTTAAAGTTACAATGCCTAGGTTTTGTTGTTTACATAGCCACAATGCCTAAAATGTTTAAATACGACTTGTCGTAATTTTGTTTTAGTGTGGTCGTTAAATAGTTGGATGGTTCGGCGATGGTTGGACAGGTCTCGATCATAATTGAGGAATATCTTGAAGGCATTTATAGGCTTCAAGATAAAAGTGGAGTAGCCAGAACCAGTGAGCTCGTTAATTTGCTTAAAGTGGCTCCTGGAACAGTCACTAACACTGTTGAGCGGCTGGAGAGGGAAGGCTACATAACCCATGAGCCCTATAGGGGCGTCAAGCTTACGGAGAAGGGCCGAAAAATAGCCTTACAGGTAATAAGGAGACATAGGCTTTCGGAGCGTCTGCTCACGGACATTTTACACGTTGAATGGGATAAAGCCCACGGTGCGGCATGCGAACTCGAACACGCCATCACAGATGATATCGTAAAAAATCTTGAAAAAGTTTTAGGACATCCCAAAACATGCCCCCATGGAAACCCCATACCAACGAAATGTGGAAAACTCTTCGAAGATGAATCAGAGTCACTAGCAGACCTGAACCCAAGAGAAGAAGGAATTATGACTAAAATAACGGAGGAAGAGGCTGATCTGCTACAGTATTTGGCAACGCTGGGGCTCAAACCTGGGGCGTACATAGAAATTGTGGAAAAAGCGCCCTTCAACGGTCCCATAACCCTCAAAGTGGATGGAATCAATCGTGCGCTAAGCCGAAAAATGGCGTCAATCGTTAAGGTCAAGAAGTCTCGACAAAAGGAGGTTAGCCCGCGTGGAGGACCGAAGTAATGAGGAGAAAGCGGAATTGCCCTTAACTTCCTTAAGGGATGGGGAAAGTGGAATTATAACCTCTGTAAAAGCAGGTTCGGGAAGAGGAAGAGGTTGGGGCTTCAAAAAGAGGCTCATGGACATGGGGCTAACTCCAGGCACCATAGTAACGGTTGTGAAGTCAGCGCCCTTCCACGGACCACTAGAAGTTTTTGTGAGGGGCTCAAGGCTAGCTCTAGGTAGAGGCATGGCTCAGAGAATTTTCGTGGAGAAATGTGGATGCGTGAAAAAAAGTTAACCATCGCTTTGGCTGGAAACGCTAATGTCGGGAAATCAGTTATATTTAATTATTTGACAGGCTTGCATCAGCATATTGGAAATTGGCCTGGAAAAACCGTTGAAAAGGCGGAGGGAACCCTTCACTTTAAGGGCTACACCATAGACATCGTTGACTTACCTGGAATCTATTCTTTGTCAACCTTTTCTATGGAGGAGCTGATTTCAAGGGAATACATCGCAACGGAAAAGCCAGACCTAGTGATAAACATTTTAGACGCCTCAGTCCTCGAAAGAAACCTTTTCTTCACGTTGCAGCTAATGGAACTAGAAACCCCGATGGTCATAGCCCTAAACCAAATGGACATGGCAGAAAAAAAGGGGATAAAAATTAACCATAAGAAGCTTGAGAAAATTTTAGGAGTACCAGTGATTCCAAC
>JBBIVD010000119.1:817-1065 GCA_037439925.1 Candidatus Bathyarchaeota archaeon | reverse complement strand
TCTATGAACTCTTAGAGAAATCTGTTGAAACAATCGAAAAGAGAGGAGAAAACTTTTCCAAGATAAGATATGGTAAGGAAATTGAGGAAAGAATTGTAAAAATCGCCAAGTTGGTTGAGAAAATTCAGTTTAGGTATCCAGCCAGATGGGTTGCCATAAAGCTTCTTGAGGGAGATGAAGAGGTCAAGGAAGAAATTCGCAAAATAAACCCTAAGATTCTGTTAACCGCGGAAAGGCTTTCGAAGGAA
>JBBIVD010000119.1:0-761 GCA_037439925.1 Candidatus Bathyarchaeota archaeon | reverse complement strand
GGCAAAATCGCAAGAGAAGTTCAGCAGATAATGCCACAAATAAGTCCGCCGATGAGGGAAAGGCTGCACACGTTGACAACCCACAAAATCTGGGGATACCCAATAATGAGCTTTTCAATACTTGCCATATTCTATTCCATATTCACTTTCGGAAGCTACGCCTCAGAGCTGTTAAACGATTTTTTTTATGGTTGGTTGCCAGTTTTTGAAAGCATATTAGGAACGGGAATCGTGGGGAATCTCGTCTGGGGCGCCACAGAAGGAATCATAGCGGGCATTACGGTGGCGTTACCCTACATTGTTCCATTTTACCTCATACTCTACTTTCTCGAGGATTCGGGTTACCTCAGCAGAATCGCCTTTTTAATGGACAATTTAATGCACAAGATAGGCTTGCATGGGAAAGCCTTTATCCCGTTAATGCTCGGTTACGGCTGCAACGTTCCAGCCTGCCTAGGATGTAGAATACTGGAGACTAAACGGGAAAAACTCCTCGCTGGTTTCGTCGTCACCCTGGTGCCGTGCGCAGCCCGAACTGCGATCATTCTAGGTCTGGTCGGAGCGTTCCTCGGCTTCCAATGGGCGCTAACCCTATACATTTTCAACATTCTCATTGTTTTCGCTCTCGGAAGGCTGGCATTCAAGGCTTTGCCAGGTGAACCAACCGCTCTAATTATGGAAATGCACGATTATAGAGTGCCTCATGCGAAAACGGTGCTGAAACAAACTTGGTTTAGGCTGAAGGAATTCATCAAAATTGC
>JBBIVD010000118.1:0-4092 GCA_037439925.1 Candidatus Bathyarchaeota archaeon | reverse complement strand
AATGCAATAATACGTGGAATTCATTTTCTTCCTTTTAGGAGGAAAAGCCTTGCCAGAAGAGTTCACTAAAAAATGGGGAAACCAAGAGACTCCTGGTCAATTGAGATATTACCTTGACTCAGCGATTAAGAACATTGAATCGAAACTTGAAGTGAAAAGTGAAGAAGCCAAAAAAATCCTGATGGAAGCGTCTATTGTTGCGAAGCAGAAAATGAAAGAAAAAGAGGATATGGAGAAAACATTAAATCAGCTTAAGTAGACCAGAGAGCTTAGAGAAGCTCCACTTCGTTTATCTCACTTAAGTCTTCTAAGCTGTTCATCTTTATCTTCTTGTCCGAAACCGTGTAGAGCACATCGTCTATGTAGAGGCTCCTCTTAACATAATACTCTGTTTTCGTCAGGTCATTGTTTTCTAAGTGGGTGATTCCGCCTCTGAACACAAGTCCTGCGTCTAGGGATATGTGGAACACGTAGGCGCCCTGCCACACTGTTTCTCCGTAAGCGTAGGGAGGAACTCCTTCAGGATATTCTGCCTCGTCTATTTCTGCAACTGAAACGGGTATTACAAGAAGGTTCTTTGACCTGTCGAACAGAAACGCTTTATGGTCCCTCAAAATTGGCGAGTCCGTTCCCCTGTCGCCGATTGTATAATTCGCTATTTGCCTCGGATTACTGACGTTGCTGACGTCGAATAGGGATATTTTCACTCCTTGATACCATGCGAAGTTTCCTTCCTCAGCTGCCACGGTTTCCTTACCTATGCCTATGATATGGGTTTCGTCGTATGGATGCAGATAGTCTGAGTAGCCTGTTATCTTCAGTTGACCGAGAACCTTAGGGTTGAATGGATCCGCTAAATCTATTACAAATAGGGGATCGATTTTCACGAAGGTTACGAGATAGCATCTGTCGCCCATGAATCTAGCCGAATAAATTCTTTCCCCTGGAGCGAGGTCTTCCAGCTTTCCAACAGGGTTTAGGTTCATGTCAAGAACGTACACGTTATTTCGGGCTGTTCCACTCCACGTTTCGCCCTTCGTGGTCGCTATTCTAAAATAGCCATTATACTCGTCCATGGAGAACTGATTCAGCACAGTGCCTGAGACATTTCCTCCTGCCTCACACTCTATTTTATCACCTTCTATGTGAATCCTATAAATTAGTGTCCTTGCGCCTCCATCGTCCCAGTCGATGGTGTGATCCCATTTCGTAAGCGTTGCGTAAATGTTGTTCAGAGAAACGTACATGTTACGGGTCGCCCCGAACAGGAATGTTTTGAGCGTTGGCTCTTGGCTATCGTTCTGCACGTTTATGGCAACTATAATCGTGTAAGTATAGTAGTCATCGGAGACATTAGCATAGTAGATGTTCGAGGCTTGGATTTCTTGGGCTCTGTCGCCCGAATAGATTTTTGGGAGGGCTACTTCGCCTTCAGAACCGTATACTGGCTGATTTATGACTGCGTAAACGTAGTTGCCTATCATCCTCGAGTCGAAGTAGGAGCCGTCTAGAGGAAAGTCTCTGGTTAAGGCGGGATTTTCTCTGTCTGAGATGTCGTATACTTTAATGAATGTTTTTGGCGGTTCATAAATAGTGAGAGGAGTAATAAGATATGTTTGATAAAAGGCGCCTGATTCTGTCTCGAATACGACGAGTTTATCCTCATTTATGAATATTTCAATGGGAGTTCCGTTAAAGCTGATTTCGGAAATGACTCGAGCACCTTCAGGTGGATAGGCTTCCGCGATGAAAACGTTCTTACCCGAAACAACGTAAATATATTTGCCATCAGTTTTTACGATGTCCGCCTCATCCACACCTTCGACTTGAACATTTGTCTTTGAGTACTCGGGAGGAGGGGGCACCTCAGAATATTTTCCGCTGTCTGAAAAGGTCAGTGGCGACAATGGCGCAAATGGCGCAACTACTGGTTGCGGACCTAAGCTTTCCCAACCCTTGCCGTAATAGTAAGGATAAGTCTGTAGGTTTGAGCCTACAAAGTTTTTTAACTCCTCGTAGGATGAGAACCTCTTTAAGTAGGTCTCTGTCTGATCGCCAGTTGTAGGGGAAAGTGGTGCCCAAGGCTCAGGCATGAATACGGGCACATAACTTAAGTTCCATAGGATGCTGCCTAAAGTAATTCCTATGATGAAAGCGAATAAACTTGTGGAGAAAATTTTTCTTTTGCTCACGTAGAGGTTAAGCTTGGGTATTTTCAAGGTTGATCACGATTAAAAAAAGTTGCGGAGATGGTTCTTAATACTATGCTTTTGAACGCGTGTTCAAATTTTTTGAACAGCGGCTCTGAGGCTTCTATTTTGGTTATAGGCTTCAAAGAAGAAGGCGAAAACGCTGAAAATGCAGACGGCTAGGACCACTAAATCTTGGAAGTTCCATTTGAATGGCCAGAGGATTAGGTATGCTGCCAAGATGCCTGAAAGGAGGGCTCCGTAGAAGACTAGTCTCGGAATTAGTTTTCCCCTTAACAGGACGAAATTCCTCAGGGCTTCTATTTGCTCCTTCTCCTTCACTAAATATTTTCCGTCAGGAGTTTGATGAACCACTTTCAGTTCTAGAAGCTTGTTTATGTGGTATTGAGCTAAACTTGGACTGGAAAGCCTTAGGGTTCTCCACACGTCTCTAACTCCAACGGGCTCCCTACATGTTAAAATGTAAAGGTAAACGTCCCAAGTGGTGCCAGAAATATGCCGTTTACCAGCCTCAATATCTTTAATGCCTAAAACCTCCCAAAATGATAGTTGATTCTTCAATGTTTATTTAATTTTCGTGAAGACTTAAAAGGGCGACGTGTCTAGGCAAATAGCAGGTGATCTAAACATGGAATGGTGGTTTATCCTAGCTTTGCTTTCAGCCTTCTTCGCTGCTTTAGTGGCTATTTTTGCTAAAGTCGGTTTGCAAGGAGTGGATTCCAACGTGGCGACGGCGATGCGGAGCATCATAATGGCCCTTTTCGTAGTCGCCTTCATCACTTACCTCGGAAAACTGAATCAAATAACCCAAATAACGGGAAAAGACATGGTCTTCATAATCCTTTCAGGCATAGCTGGAGCCGCATCTTGGCTCTGCTACTTCGCCGCCCTGAGGCTGGCAGACGCATCCAAAGTCGCTCCAATAGACAGGTCAAGCGTCCTCATGGTTCTGGTTTTAGCCGCGCTCTTCCTAGGCGAGAAAATAACCCTGAAGACGGTCGCTGCGGGAATCCTAGTCTTCCTCGGAGTTCTACTGCTTTCCTTAAAGTAATGCGTATAGCGTACGAGCGTTAAACGGCTGGGCGATCGAAGTATATGCTTTTTCCCCTAGCGGAGACTGGAATACCCATAATGACGTTTGCTTCAGGCAGAAGCCCTAGTCTCATGGCTGCCGCTCCCGCTCGATACATTATTCGATTGTCCATGTTTAGAAGGCTCGCCGTTTTAACCGCTGAGCCTAAGGCGATTCCTAGGTCTAAAGCCTTAAAAAGGCACGTTGGTCCAGCGAAGTCTTGTCCCAGCTTTTTCTCTTTTTTCTCAAATTCTTCGCAGTTGGTGTAGCCGCACGCACCGCAATTCAGTCCGAACTTCTTTGTTCCCCTAACGCCTACGAGTAAAACTGCCTCAGAATCTCGAACGTTTTTTGCATCCCGTCTGAAACCGCCTATATTCCTTTCTTGGGCTATTTTCTCCATCTCTGAGGCCAAGGAATCCTTCTCTTTCCCAGAGACTATAGCCATGATTACGTCGTCGACGCCGCCAGATTTCGGCGCAGTCCTAGCCGAAACAAGCATCAATTTCAAAGCTTGAATAACGCCATCCCTTTCGCCTTCCTCGCTTCTAACGGTAGGCATCATTTTACCTCCTAAGCAGTTTACTTATTCAAAGTAAAGGCTTTGCTAAGGAAAAAATGTCTTGCGGTTTTAGGAGCGATATGCCTGCGTATTTGCCTATTATGTCGATGCGGACGATTTTATCGGGATTTTCGAGGTCGACTTTTCTGTCGATGATTTCGGCAAGCTCCTTTATGATTTCAATTTTATGATACTGAGTGTACCGTCTTTTCTCCACTGTCATGCGCCACTTTTCGTCCGCTCCGATT
>JBBIVD010000117.1:0-4102 GCA_037439925.1 Candidatus Bathyarchaeota archaeon | reverse complement strand
AAGATGGATTCCACCTTGTTCAAGAGCTTGGTAAAGGCTAATTGCCCTTGGAATACCCACACCTATCAATCGGGCTTCCTCGGAACTGAAGATTTTTCGAGGCTCCCCGTCCAGCACAACCTTCCCTCCATCCATGATAATGACGTGATTAGCATATTTTGAGGCTAAATCAAGCCGATGCTCGACAAGTATAACCGTTATACCCAACTGCTTATTCAGCTTGCTAATTACCTCAAAAATTGTTTGAGCACCTAAAGGGTCGAGAAACGAAGTAGGCTCATCGAGCACCATTACCTCTGGCTGCATGGCTAGCACACTTGCAATGGCGACTCGCTGCTGTTGTCCTCCTGAAAGCTCGTGGGGCGCCCTTTCACGAAGATCATGTATGCCAGCCATTTCAAGAGCCCAGTCAACCCTTTCCCTGATTTTGTCCCTGGGCATACCGATGTTTTCAAGCCCAAAGGCTACGTCCTTCTCAACGGACAAGGCGAAAAGCTGATTTTCAGGATTTTGGAAGACGAACCCAACGTGTAGGGCGAGTTCAGAGATGGGGTGCTCCGTAACCCTGAGTCCTGCGACAATTACTTCCCCTTCGAGTTTTCCTCCATAAAAATGGGGTATGAGACCGTTAAAGCACCGGCATAACGTGGTCTTCCCGCACCCGCTGGGACCCGTGAGAACCACGAATTCTCCTTCCTCAATTGTTATGGACATGTCTCGGATAGAAGGTTCTGTCCGACCAAGATAAGTATATGTTAAGTTTTTTGTTTCGATGGCTGCCAACGCTTCGTCCGCTCACGACTACTAGGCAAAAGCATCCATTTAAGAGTAGCTACTCAAAAAAGAGTTAACTTAACTTTTCCCTAAAAAGCCTAAAACAACGCTTAAGGCTGGTCTCCACATCGCCTACTCCGTTAACCCCCGCCGCAGTAGCGTGGCCTCCACCCATGCCATGCAGATATTCGCCCAAGGGCTTAGCTACGTCTCGACCTAAGTGCAATCCCGTTTTCTGGTGAAATTCACGGCACGATCTCATGCTGATCTGAAGCGCGTCGTCCCTCTGACCTGCAACAACAGCCACGTGAGCTCCTAACTTTATTAGGGCTCTAGCCGCCGAAGCCTGATATGCGCTTACATGGGAGAGGGCGATCAGCCATTCATCGATTTTTTTGAGCTTTAGGCGTTGACCAGCTTTAAGTCTGGCGATACGCTCTGAAGCATCTGTGGGCAGAGAAAGTAGGGCTAGGGCTTCTTCGGCGTTCACTCCGGCGTCAACGAGTTCAGCTACGATCTTAAATGTGGCGGAGCCAGCCAAAACAAAGTGTTTTGTATCGAACGCCATTCCAAGGAAAAGTGCCTTAGCCTCGGTTTCAGTGGGCTTGACCTCCATATCCTTAAAGAAGCGGTAAATGATTTCGCATGTGGATGAAGCCTTCTCGTCGGCTATGCACATTTTTGCTAGGCGCTCTGTTTCAGGATGAGCCGCATGATGGTCAATCACGATGAGCCGAGAGCCAGCTGCCTCGACTCCTCTCTGCCACTCACCTAACTGTTGAGTAGTGTTAGTGTCCAAAAGCATGATGAGGTCTGCCTCTTCAATGCGCGGTTGCGCCGTAAGTTTTAAAGGCAATATTTTCAACAAGTGTTTAGAAAGTCTGCTGGGACCTTGAGCCGCCGCTATTTCAATGTTTAACCTTGGTCGCAAACGCTTCAGCAGCTGAGATAGGGCGTATGCAGCGCAAACAGCGTCAGGATCAGCGTTTTGATGACATAAAAGAACAGCTAAGCTGGCGTTAAGCTCGTCTATAAGTGCCGTTATTTTCTGGATTTGCATGCAATCGCCTTCAGATGCTTCTCAACAGCCGAGAAAGCCTCCTTTTCAGCCTCGATAGCCAGCTGCTGAACGTCGTAATTTTTCATTAGAGGAGATAGGGTGATTCCTATATCTACGTCTACGGTGATGGGTTTCAATCCTGTAATGTCGACGGTTACGTCAAGGTCGGAGATTCTGCTAAGGGGAACCTTTGAGAGGATGTGTTCCCTTGCGGTTTTCTCAGCGATTTCGCATAGTTTTTCCACTTGTTCAGGAGTAAGCCTAGGAATGCCCAATTCTTTCAAGGTTTTCCCTCTAAGACGGAGGTGAAAGCGGACGCAAATCTTGCTGCAACTTCGTTTGTAAGTCCTTTATTTGACTTCGTAACCGTTCCTCTTGCTTGCCTAAAACATTGATCCTCATGTTGAGGAGTTCCTTCCGCTCATTCAACTCGCCTGTCACCTTAGCCTTCTCGGATTTCACTAGAAGCGAACCGATAGACTTGTAAATTACCGCGGATTCCTCCATTTTTTCAAGCTCACTTAATGCCTGTTCAACTTCCGTTAGCTCCAGCTCAAGCTGTTGTTTTTGCGTCAAGACTGTCTGCAAAGTTTGTTGTTGCTGCTGAAGTCTAAGTAGGCGCTCCTGAACCTGAGGCGGAAGTTTAGAGATTTCATCGCTCATTTTAACCATCCATCCTTTAACGCTCGTATCTAATAGTTCTTTCCATTTTCTTCAGAATTGTTATCCACTATAATTAAGCCTTTTTAACAAAAGTGTCTCGCCTATTTTTTGGCTACATACGAATTCTTTATTAGAATTACATGGTCAATAAAAGGAAAGTGGTCCTCATGGTGTACTGGAGGAACATTAAGAAATCCTTAGGCGAAATAGAGTATCCGATGAACGGAAAACCACCGAACATGACTCCGATTGATCCAGGTTTCTCGCCGCAAACTGGTCCTACGGTTGGAAAAATAATCTACAATGGGTCGGGAAAGATTTCGAGAATTTGCCTCGGTGACAAAGTTGTCTCCTTCGCAGAGGGAGGAATCGAAGATGCTTACAGTATGAATAACGAGGTCCTTCAGCTGAAGGCTTACGGCTATGGTGTAATCGCCATTTTCGGAGCCGAAAGAGATAGTCACAGCCTTTATAAAACTTGTACATTTTCCTTTAAGGATAATGATGTAAGGACCCTACCACATGTTGTCTCCTTTCTTGAAATCGCGAATAAATTGGGTGAAAAGGCCGATTTTAGGTATAGAGTGAAAATCAGCGCGCAATTAATAAGGTGTTTAACGACTCGAGAGCTATTCGAGGTTGAACTTAAGGATTTTTTGCTGGGAGACGTAAAAGTTGAATATGAGGAGATCGTGCGGAATCATGATAAATACCTCATACTTAAGGAGAAGGGTAATCAGAGCGGCCAAGTCATAGTTTTGCTTCCTGAAGGCTCCTCAGTAATTTATGATAAAAAAGAGAAAGCGTTCCTAATTGAAGCCGCCATAGGATTGAAGCCTAAAGAAACGAAGGCTATACGAATCTGCTTTGTCTTCGATGTACCTGAAGTCGGTAATACGCTTAGGGAATATGTAAAATATCTAGGCGATAGTCAAAGGGAAAGAATGAGGAATATTATTGCCTTCTTTACCCCTGAAAAAATGGAAGCTATACTGTCAGAAAATATTAAGGAAATGCTTCCCCTCGCAGAAGCTGAGAATTTTTCCAGCGAACAGAAAAGTTTCTTCGCTAACTCATTAAACATTTTTTATCCCATACTTGAAATTGACAAGGACGGGAGAATGAGCGTCGCCGAATGTTTAGACTACGTTTACTCCAATTCTAAGGACGTGTTAACCCTTGTTAGAGATTTGCTCATGAACATGCTTCCAGACGAAGTTAGGAAAGAACTTTTATGGACCTGCCAGAGCCTCGATAAAGAATCAACTCAGATCATAATCTATAACGTAACTGGTAACGTAAGACGCGATTTCACAGCGATGCCTTGGTATAAACAGTTTTTCATACAAGGCCTATTTTTTAGATATACCCCGTTAGGAAGGAAAATCGCCGAAATACTAAAATCTAAAGAAACCTCAGCTGAAAAAATGTCAAGATTAAGAAAGCCGTAGAAAAATACATTGGCAATTTAGATAGTCTGAAGGCTTCTCTTCCTTCTGAGAGGTTGGCGGAAAAACAGCCCCTTTACCTCGAAGAGATCGTCGATAGGGCTAACGGAGAAGAAAGGATAAAACTGCGCATGGAAGATTTAATTTACAGAGAATT
>JBBIVD010000116.1:0-4167 GCA_037439925.1 Candidatus Bathyarchaeota archaeon | reverse complement strand
TAACTTTTTTATTAAACTGCTCTAGATATACAAGATACAGGAATGGAACATGAGCTTCTTGCCGGGTAAAGTGCCAACAGAAGTTCTGCAAAAAATCGTGTTCAAGCACTTAGGAAAGAAAAGGAAGGACGTTATTCTCGGACCCTCAATCGGCGAAGACGCAGCTGTAGTGAAGGTGGGAAAAGAGGTTCTTGTGATAGCCGCTGATCCCATAACAGGAGCGGAAAAATGGTTAGGATGGCTAGCCGTAAACGTCAGCGCAAACGATGTTGCCACCCGTGGAGTCCAACCCATCTGGTTCACTTCTTGCATACTCCTACCAAAAGGCTCGAAAGAAGAACTTATTGAAAAAATTTGTAGGCAGATGGACAAAGCTGCCCAACAACTGAATATAGCCATAGTCGGGGGACACTGCGAAATTACGCCAGGTCTGGAACATCCCATAGTGACCGGCTGCTCCATAGGCATCGCAGAAAACGGAAAATACGTCACTTCCAGCGGAGCGAAAACAGGAAACAAAATCATTTTGACTAAAGGAACGGGAATAGAAGGAACCGCCATCTTGGCTTCAGATAGAAGAAAAGAACTCCTCAGAGTATTTGACGAGAACTTTCTCAGAAAAGCTGAAAACTTCTTCACAAAAATCAGCGTGGTCAAGGATGCCCTCACAGCCTTCCAAACCGGAGGAGTCCTAGCAATGCACGATCCCACCGAGGGAGGAGTGGCTGGCGGCTTACATGAGCTGGCTGACGCCTCAAACGTGGGCTTCCAAGTTTACGAAGAAAAAATTCTGATTTCCGAGGAGACAAGAAAAATATGCGCGCATTTTGAAATAGACCCTCTACAACTCATCAGTTCAGGATGCCTCCTCATCGTAGCAGAGAAGGGAAAAACAGAAGAAATTGTAAGCAGGTTGTCGCAAAACGATGTTCCAGTATCAGTGATTGGTGAGGTGGCAAAACCCGAGCTGGGAAGAAAAATAGTTTCAAAAACTGGTAAAAAGGTTGAACTCGTTAGACCAGTCAGCGATCACCTCTGGACCGCCCTTGCAAAGCAATTTTGAAGGGGAAAATAAACGTAGAAAATCAGTTAATATTTCAAAATTTCGGGCAGTCTTCTTCGCAAAACTAAGGCTATGGGGACTCCTACAAGTCCTCCAATGATAATTTGAGCTATGTTTCCCGGAACTTCTGCCAATGCTCCGCCCAATCCCCATTGAAGCACATATAACTCAACTAGGAAATAACCGGTTATCATTTCACTTCCGGCTACAACAACTGCAAGCACGTCTCGAAAAACGTTTTTCTTGTTCGTAACTAGGCCCGCAAGGAAACCTTCTAACCCTTTAATAATCAATGTGGGAATGGCAAATACGGGAAATCCAATCATATCTGCGATGGCTGAACCTACTCCTCCCGCGAAACCGCCTATGATGGGATTAAGAGTCAACGCGCAAACAAAAATCATGACATCTCCAACGTTAAAATATCCGCCCATAGGGTTGGGAACGCGGATTATTAAGGTCCCTACTGTGACCAACGCCGCCGTAATTGGTAGGAGAGAGATTTGAACGAGAGCTTTTTCTTCCGTCATGAAATCACGTGCACACTTTGAATTTGTAGTATAGTTACAACTTTACTATTAAAAAATTTCGGTTTCAAAGCAACGTTTTCAACTCGTCTATGGCGCGTAAAACCCTTTTTCCACGCTTCGTAAGCTTGAAGTATTTTCGTCCCTCCTTTTCATGAGAGATCACCAGTCCCCTTTTTGAGAGGTCATTCAGATGTTGATAGATGGCGGCTCTGGTCATGGTCTTTCCAATTTTTTTCCATAAGTCGTAGCCGTAAGCGTCCTTTTGGCTTAAGATTCGCAGAATCTTCTCTTTTGTGCTTAGCTCTAAGCCGACAACAGCGGTTTTTCGTTTTTTCGCTAGGGCTTGAAGCACGTCTGTTGCCTTTAAGCCGCTGCCTGTTATGAGACACACAACCCTGTCTTCCTCATCTATTATGCCTTGGCTAACCAGCTTCTTGAGGGCTGCTACCGCAGCTGAGCTAGCTGGTTCTGCAAAGATTCCTTCAAGGCTAGCGATTTCCTGTTCGGCAGTGAAGATTTCAGAGTCCAGCACCGTGGTAGCCACACCTCCAGATTCTTTTATTGCTTGGAGGGCCCACTTTCCATTTAACGGGTTGCGCACGAGAATTCCTAAAGCATGGGTAGACGGCTTAGGAAAGGCGACTGGTTTCGATTCGTTTTTCAGATGCGCCTCAACTATGGGTGAACATCCATGGGCTTGGACGCCAACCATCCTTGGCAACGTGTCAACCTTTTCTAGGGCTTGAAGTTCCTTGAAGCCCTTCCAAATGGAGTAGATGGTTCCGCCGCTTCCCATCGAAACGACAAACCAGTCGGGAACTCCAAGCTGTTCCGCCACTTCGTAAGCGATGGTTTTCTGGGCTTCAATCACTAGGGGATTAAATTCAGCTGTGGCTTGGTACCAGCCCGTTTCCTTGGCTAAGGATTCCGCCCGCTTATTGGTTTCGTCAACGATTTCTCCATGTTCCTCAATAACCGCATCATAGATTAACATTTGAGCCAGCTTACCCATATCGACCGCTTCTGGAACAATAATGTGGCAGTTGAGGCCAGACTTGGCGCAGTAGGCTGCCAGAGAGGCTCCCATGTTTCCGTTGGAGGCACAAATTACAGAATCGTATTTCAGGTCTAGGGCGTTCGAAACCATCAGTGCTGCACTCCTATCCCTGAAAGAGTTCGTTGGGTTTCGAGTTTCATCCTTTAGGTATAGGGCGTTTAAGCCGATTTTTTTGGCGAGACGCTCAGCCTTATGCAAGGGCGTTCCGCCTTCCCCCATAGTCACCATGCTTCTGACTTCTGGCAGTAATGATTTAAATTTCCAAAATGTAATAGGTCCGGTGAACTCGATTTCTTTTAACTGTTCAAAATCGTGGGCATAGTCTAGAAGACCCCCGCACTTCTCGCATTTATGTCTAGGAGGATACGGCTCAAAAATAGCCGAACACTCACTACACTTCAGAACCATGCCGATTGAGCTCCAAACAATCAAATACACATTTCACAACTTTTCTTTATCGGTTGCTAGTAAACATTTTAATGGAGCTATAGACGTTAGTAAGCAAGCGGGTCGACGCAATTCTAAGGACTATGAGGACAGTTGTTGAATATACGTGACTTAAAGCCTGGAATGAGCTCCATAAACATCAAAGTAACAGTGTCAGACATTTCGAAACCTAAGCAGATCACGACCGGCAAGGGTATTGAACATGAAATACTTGAAGTGGAAGTGAAAGATGAAACAGGCACCATGACACTAGTTTTGTGGGATGAGAAGATAATCTCCCTAAAAGTTGGAGACACCCTACAGATAGAAAATGGCTTCGTGACGTCCTTTAAAGGAGAATGGAGAATAAACGTTGGAAAATACGGCGAAATAGAAAAACTTTAACGGGAACTGCCAATCAAAGCTTTGACTCCAACCCACTGGGCTGCCACAAGGCCTATGAAGAATTTGAGCCATACCGTTAGAATTCTTATTAGAACCGTGGCTGCGGCGCTAACGCCTACGGGAACACCGAGTAAACCGTAAAGGCTGGTCATAATTATCTCTATAAGTCCGACTTCACCCGGCACCCCAATGGGAACATTTTGGACGCTAACGCTAATGGAAAACACGATTATTATTAAAATAAAGTTAACTGGGCGACCAAGGGAAACAAAAACTAGATAGGACAAGAGTATGCTGAGGAACCAACCCGCCATGGAAAAAAACACTGGTCGAACCAGACTTCCCGGGTTTCTGCCTAAAACTTCTATTGAATCATGGAAGACACGTAAAGCTTTCGTTGCCCTAGCCCTCAAACTGGTTAGTTTTAAGCGTTTTCTCGAAATGAAGACAAAAAAACGTAGCAGCAAATCGATTAGTTTCTGCGTCAGCTGTTCTTTTAGGCACAAGAGAAGTATGAAGACCAGCGAAATGACTGTACCAACGGCTACAAGTAATATCAAATTTGAGACGAGTGGGGGAAGTTCATAGCGCAGAATGAGTAACGAAAGGGAGCTAACGATCAAACTGCTTAGAGTTATCATCATGGAAAGGATTCTATGGCTCACAACCGACGCTACAACTTTCCC
>JBBIVD010000115.1:0-4229 GCA_037439925.1 Candidatus Bathyarchaeota archaeon | reverse complement strand
AAAAGTATAAATGGTCGTATGTACATTTGTTTGCTGAGGATGAGTTAACTGTGGCGGGGATTCGTTTCCAAGTTAATGAGGAATTAGAGAAAAGGTTTAGAGAGGCAGCTATGAAAAGGTTCGGATTCGGGAAGGGCTCCTTGAGTCGTGCGGCGGAAGAGGCCCTTGAATTTTGGCTCACATCCTTCGCGGTTGAGGACGTTAAGTTTGAGGGCGACCCTGTTGAGGCTATTGATGGTATGCTCGCCAACGTAAAAGTGGATTCTGTGGAATTGCAACATTTAGTGAAGAAATTGTGGATGGAAGAAGTGCTAAGCAATGCATCTCGTTGACACAAACGTGTTTTTAGAAGTTATGCTTTCTGGACCTAGAAAAAATGTTTGTAAACGTTTTCTCAACCTATTAGGAAAAGGAGAAAAGAAAGGAATAATCACGGATTTCTCTGTGTACTCAATAATGATTATAATGGGAGGATTCATGAAGAAAAGGGAACTAAGAACCTTTCTCACAAGCCTCTCTGCATATAAAGGACTAAACATTTACACGACTACGCTAAGGGAAAAAGTGAAAGCCGTGGACGCAAGCGTCGAAAAAGGCCTAGACATCGACGACTCTATCCAATACTCGGTTGCACTTACCCTAGGCGTTAAAGGCATAGTTTCCTTCGACAAACACTTCAACGGCTTAGACATACCCAAGCTTGACCCCCAAAACCTTATCTAGCAAATTGCTAAGCAACCGACTGCTAAATTAAGGCTTTAAAGCGCAAACCAAAGCCCTTCCAACTAAAACAACGCTTTTAAAACTCAAATAAATTCAACTTTAACCTCTGTCGCATTTTTGAAATCGGAATCTGACGTTAAGAGTGTTTCGCAGTATTTTTCGGCGAGAGCGAGGTGTATACCGTCGTGTAGGGAGAAGAACGTTTTTTCAGCTCTTTTGAAATATTTCTTTTTTAGTTCTGCTCCTCTATGGGAAATTGAGATGGGAATCTTTTCGACTATTGTTAGGTTAGGGATACCTTCTATGTATGTGCGTGCTTTCACTGCTTCGTCTTCTAGTCCTTGCGATAGGAAAGCATAGACTATTTCTGCGATGACTATTGTGTCTGTATACCCGATTTGTTTCCCATTTCTTATTTTCGTGAGCCATTCGACGACTTTTTCGTAGCCTTCTTCCTTCTTTAAGACCTTTAGAAACGCGCTTGTGTCAAAGAATACTTTCATTCTATGTCAGCCTCAGCCTCTATCTCCTCTATGCTGGGAAGCTTTTTCCCTAAACCTATTAGCCCTTGAATTGGGTCTTCTGGCATAGTAACTATTTCAAGCCTTTCCCCAATCTCGATTAACGCAACTCGCATACCTCTCTTCAAACCTTTATTTTTACGAACCCTAGCTGGAATGGTTACTTGACCTTTCTCATTCAAGGTTACAATTTCCACTATAATTCCCCCAAAACAATAATTTAATACTACAATTTAAATATTTGTCCTACAAAATTAACATACTTAATCCAAGGAAGCTTTGAGTGAGAAGATGAACCACCGAGACTTTTCCACATAAAAATGATCCCACCATGAGGGGTATATAAACGCAAGAGCTTATGAAAATTCAACGTCAAAACTTTAAATCTTCTCAAAACCCAATTGAATTAACTGATCCACCATGTCAGAATTCGAATACAAACAAGCCATAGTCATAAGAACAGATATAAAAATGAGTAAGGGAAAAATCGCAGCTCAAGCGGGGCACGCAGCCGTATCCGCCGCAGAACAAGCGAGAAAAAGGCATAATGAATGGTGGAAAGCCTGGCTAGAGGAAGGCCAATGCAAAATAGCCTTAAAGGCAGAATCCGAGGAGGAGCTTCTGAAACTTGAAAAGGAGGCAAAAGCCTCGAACATGCCCTACGCACTTATCGTTGACAGAGGATTAACAGAAATTCCGCCAGGAACCGTAACGTGCCTGGGAATAGGACCAGCGCCATCCGCTCTTGTGGACAAAGTAACGGGCAAACTTCCACTCTTATGAAATTAGGGCGTAAGCCTGAAACGATCCCTCGGGAAAAGCACGACTTCACGTATATTCTTTTTTCCTGTTAACGCCATTATCAGTCTGGCTAAGCCGACTGCCCAGCCTGCGTGGGGCGGCATGCCGTAGTCAAAAGCCTGCAGATGATACTTAAAGGATTCTGGGCTCAGCCCCTGCTCCTTCAGCCTTTTGGTCAAGAGACTTTTCGAGTGGACTCTGGTTCCGCCTGAGGCGATTTCTATCCAGCGCCACATGAGGTCGAATCCTTCTCTCAGCTTTGGATTGTCGTCTCGTGGCTTTATGTAAAAGGGCTTCGATTTGGTCGGCCAATCGATTATGAAGTAGAAGTAAGGATGAATTTTGCCGAGGGTTCTAAAGGCGTCCGTGGGAATGTCCTCGCCCCACTTAACGCTTATTTTCTCCTCCCTAAGCTCCCGAAGAATCTCATCATAAGAAAATCTTTTAAAAGGAATTTTCGGCACGTCGATTTCATGCTTCAAGATTTTCAGTTCCCTTTGACAGTTTTCCTTCACAGCTTCATATACGTGGCATACGAGTTCTTCGAGGCATTTCATAACGTCCTCTGCGGTCGCGTACGCCTCCTCCATGTCAATCGAAATAATTTCGCTTAAATGACGACGAGTATGCGATTTCTCAGCCCTAAAAACAGGGCCTATCTCATAGACCTTCTCAAAATCCATGATCAGCTGCTCCTTGTAAAGCTGAGGACTCTGCGCAAGAAAAGCCTCTCGACCAAAATAAGCTACGGGAAAAAGTGAAGCCCCCCCTTCGGTTGCGGACGCAATGATCTTAGGCGTATGCACTTCAATAAAGCCCTTTTTGGATAGGAAGCCGCGTATCGATTCCAGCGCGACATGTTGAATTTTGAAAATGGCTCGGTTCTCATCTCGGCGTAGGTCGAGAACTCGCGCATCTAGTCTTACGTCTACTTCTGCGGGAGTTTTGCCAGTTATGTCTAGGGGCAACGGATGCTGCGCTATTCCTAGCACTCGGATTTCGTTTGGTATTATTTCGGCTCCTCCTGGAGCCTGTGCCATTTTCTTAACTTTTCCCTTCACGCCTATGCTGTATTGCCTCTGCAGAGAACCCGCTTTTTCCAGCACCTCTGGCTTCGCCTTGTTGCGTGGTATAGTAATTTGAACTATGCCTTCTTTGTCCTGTAGAATTATGAACCTTATGCCGCCTAAGTCTCGTATGTCTCGAACCCAGCCAAAAACAATAACTTCTTTTCCGTCCATGTTAGGCGTAATCTCAGTTGAATAGTGGGTTCTGCGCCAGTCTCCCAGCTGATCGACCTTCATTTTAAAAGCCTCTTTCAGCCCGCGAACTCCACCCTCAAGGTTATTCCGCGAAGTTTTTTGGCAATCTCCTTCGAAGCCCTAATTTCCATCATTGAAGGCGACTGTCTTCCCCTTTTCTTCAGAATCACTCTGGTTTCAGTGGTTCCATCTGGCAGCCAAATGGTATTTATCGTCTCGATGCTTAATGGAGCGAAGAGGTCTTCCAAAAATTTCCTGTCGTTCACCCCATGTTCCAAGACGCGGATTTTCTTCCCCACCTTCTCACCCAAGGCCTTAACGATTTTCCCTCCATAACTCAGTAGACGTGCAACGTCGCCTTGCCCAACTACTAGGGCTAAGACGCTGCCCGCCTCAACAGCCTTATGAAAATGAACCTCCTGAAGCGGAGGATAGATACTTTCAAGTGATAAAAGCAGGCGAGCGGTCTCTAAATCGGTTTCGCTCACTTCGCCTGACTTAAGTTTTCTTTGGCAACTTGGACACAGTATTCCGCTTTTCAGGCAGAAACTGCATAGTGCCGCTTTCACCTCGACTTGAAGCCCCCGTGAAATAAAGGAGGGCGGCGGAGCTTTTACGTGGCTGTTAAAGCTACTTTTTGAGCGTTATTTCGATGGTGCTGACGTTCATAGGCGTGCCACCCTCTTCTGTAGGTGCCACTTGGTCCGTGCCTATGCTTATGTCTTTGATTTTCACGTCTGGGAGGAATCGGCGTCTAACAATTTCGACGACGTCAACGGCTCGGCTGATGGCTCTTCCCCGCGCCTTCACGTTTACTTCCTCTGCTCCGCCGTGAAAGAGGGTTATGCAGGCTAGAACGTAGTTTATCGCTGGCTTCCGCCCGATCAACACAGCGTTGCTCTCCGACATTTCACCGCCCTCT
>JBBIVD010000114.1:0-4259 GCA_037439925.1 Candidatus Bathyarchaeota archaeon | reverse complement strand
TTATAATGTTTTGCCTTTCACTCTGTTTTGAAGAGGGGTAATCCACTTTGAAAGAAGGCTGGTGCGTTTGGGTTACGGGTCTTCCTGGAAGCGGCAAATCCACCATCGCCCAAGCGTTGCTTGAAAAGTTGAGGAAACGTGGCGTAAACGCCCAAATTGTTTCCTCCGACATGCTGAGAAAAATAGTTACGCCTAATCCCAAGTACACGGAGGAGGAAAGGAACATGGTTTACGGCGCCATCGTCTTCGTAGCCGGGCTCTTAGCAAGCAATGGCGTCAACGTTATAATCGATGCCACAGGAAACCTCAGAAAATACCGAAACCAAGCCAGAAAGCAAATTCCAAAATTCATGGAAGCCTATGTTCGCTGTCCGCTGGAAATCTGCATCGAAAGGGAAAGCGGGCGCGGAAAAACCTTCTATGCGCCTAAGGACATTTACAAGAAAGCCTTCACTGGAAAAAGCGCCACTGTGCCAGGCATGGGAGCGCCATACGAGGAGCCCTTGCACCCAGAAGTAACCGTGGACTCAGATAAAATGGATTCAGACCAATGCGCCCAGAGGATTTTGGATGTTCTCATGAAAAAGTTTGCCGAACCCACTTCCATAAGCCACTATTAGGGCATGTTAAATAGCAGAATGCCAAAAATAGTTTCTAGGTGGCGTTGACCATGAGCCTTAAGAAGCATAAAATTTTAGTCACAGGCGGCGCGGGATTCATTGGCAGCCACCTCGTGGACCGCTTGATGAAGCTCGGATGCGAAGTCACCGTTCTTGATAATTTAAGCCAAGGAAGCCTAGAGAACATTGAGCAATGGCTGGAAAACAAGCGCTTTAAGTTTTTAGAAGGCGATTTGAAGGAGCCCTTCGACGCCATGAAAGGCGTTAGGGATGTGGACCTAATTTTTCATTTAGCGGCTAATCCAGAGGTTCGGGTCGGAGAGACGGATCCAACCATACATTTCAAGGAGAACCTAGTGGCAACCTTTAACCTCCTAGAAGCCATGAGAAAAAGCAGATTGGCAAAAACGCTGGTTTTCGCTTCCACCTCAACCGTATATGGAGAGGCGAAGGTCCTTCCAACGCCTGAAGACTACGGACCATTGATTCCCATTTCAACTTATGGCGCATCGAAGCTAGGATGCGAAGCCCTGGCGTGCAGTTACGCTTACACATTTGGACTACGAGCCCTACTTTTAAGAGTTGCAAACGTCGTAGGCTCAAGATCAGAGCACGGCGTCATCATCGACTTCATCAAGAAACTTGAAGCTGACCCCAAAAAACTCGAAATTTTGGGAGACGGAACCCAGAAGAAATCCTATCTACACGTGGAAGACTGCATTGACGCAATTATCCACGTAACTGAACGCTTCCTAAAAAGCGAGGAAAGAGCGGACGCGTACAACTTAGGCTCAGCAGACCAAGTCACAGTTAGAGAAATAGCCGAAATCGTAGCCGAAGAAATAGGCCTCCAAAACGTCAAGTTTATCTTCACAGGCGGAGTCGACGGCGGACGAGGATGGCTCGGAGACGTTAAGGTTATGCACCTTTCAGTCGGTAAGTTGCTTAAAACAGGATGGAAGCCAAAATACAGCAGCGAACAAGCAATTAGACTCGCAGTGCGGGAACTTCTAAAAGAGAGAAGCGTGAGATAATTTCCCTTCGTATCCTATGTAGAGGAGACTAGCTATTTTGCCGTGGAAAAGTATTTAAGGTGAGAATTCCAAAAAAATGAACATATGTTCAAAAAAATGAATTTTCTTCTCATATATCCCTAAGGGTTTTGTACATACTTTTATGATTTTGAGAGCTCTTAATGGTCTTAATTTTAATGCCAAGAAATACGTAGATATTATCGTTCAGTTTTGTGACGTTAGTTAATTTTCCGCTTAGGAAATTCAAAAAGCATATAAATCACTGTACTTCTGTTGATTTGCACAGTCGGTGAAGTGAACATGCCCAATTGGGGATACTCCGTAACGGACTTAGACCCAGACAGAACCGTTAAGGCTAGCGGACGCGATCTTAGAGTATCCCCTAAAGCGGCGAGGGAAGTATGCAAAACCATAAAGGGAATGAAACTCGAAGAAGCCAGGAATTTTCTTCAACAAGTCACCCTGAAAAAGAGGGCTGTTCCAATCCGCAAATACAAAAAGAAGCTTCCACATAGAAGCGGACTGCAAAAAGCCTACGCGGGCAGATATCCTGTTAAGGCTGCGCAAAAGATTTTGGAAGTGCTTGAAAGCGCCGAAGCCAACGCCGAGTTTCGGGGCTTCGACACAGAGAGGCTCAGAATAATTCATGCAGCAACTCATCAGGGAATGAAGATTCGTAAATTTATTCCGCGAATGGGAGGTCGGGCTTCCCCATATTTCAATAGGCTTTGCCACGTGGAGCTTGTTTTAGAGCAGACAGAGGAAAAATAAATTGTCCGTGGTTAAGCATTTTGTTGGCGAATCCGTGAAAAAGGCGGAAATCGACGAATTTTTGCGAAACGAATTTGAAAAGGCTGGATACGGCGGCGTGGACATTACGAAAACGCCGCTCGGCACCCACGTGGTTATTTATGTTATGCGCCCAGGCTTAGTTATTGGGCGGGGCGGGGAAACCATTAAAAACCTTGCAACCGTACTTGAGGAAAAGTTTCATATGGCGAACCCGCAGATTTCCGTTGCCGAAATAGAGGTTCCAGAGCTCAACGCGTATGTTATAGCGTCCCGCGTCGCTTCGGCTTTGAAACGGGGCGTACACTTTCGAAGGGCTGGTTTCTGGGCTTTAAACCGTGTTATGGAAGCTGGAGCGTTAGGCGCAGAAATTATCATAAGCGGAAAGCTTCGAACCGATAGAGCCCGATACGAAAAGTTTCGCGCTGGTTACCTAGCCAAAAGTGGAGACCCAGCGATGAAACATATGAGAAAAGCCGAGTTGCACGTTCAGTTAAAACCAGGCATATTTGGGGTCAGAGTGCGGATTATGCCTCCAGAAGCGAAGTTTCCCGACAAGATTTCAATAGTTGAAGGCGAAGAAGCCCTAGCTAAGGGAGAAGATGAAGCCCCGGTCGAGGAAAAGGAAGAACTGGAAAAAGAAGTTGAAGCGGAGGCCGAAGAGTAACATGCCTATTCTGAGAGTGAAAGACATTCGAGCTATGTCCTCAGATGAGCGCAAGAAAAACATTGTTGAGCTGAGGAATGAACTCGTCAGACTGAAAACAATGGTTAAGGCAGGCGGAGCACTTGAAAACCCCGCTAGAATACGGGAGATTCGAAGAACGATCGCCCGCATCCTCACCATTGAAAACGAAGGAAAAAAGACGCAAAGGGAAGAGAAGCCATGAAGATCACGCCTGCCATACTTCAACATGAATTCATAGGGCTTAACGCCAAAGTTGTGAGGAGCCTAAATCCTAATTACATGGGCATAGGGGGCAAAGTGGTCGACGAAACCCGCAACACCCTCGTGATACTTCATAAAAACGAAAGGAAAAAAATTGTTAAGGAAGTTGCCGTTTTCCATTTCACCATGCCAGACGGAACAGTTGTTGAGATCGACGGAAAAGCCATTGTCGGACGGCCAGAAAACCGAATTAAAAGGCGGATTGCGAGGCGGTGGTGAAATTGGCCCTCTCCATTAAAAAGCCTAAAAAAACTTGCAGTGACGAAAACTGCCCCTTCCACGGAAAACTATCGACGAGAGGACGGGTTCTCGAGGGCTCAGTTATAAGCGCCAAAATGGATAAGACTGTCATAGTGCGGCGTGACTACCTAAATTATGTGCCGAAGTTCAAGCGTTATGAGAGGAGACACAGCCACATACCAGCCCATAGTCCTCCATGCATAGACGCAAAGGAGGGAGACCTGGTGAAAATAATGGAATGCCGCCCAATAAGTAAGACCGTCTCCTTTGTGGTGATTGAAAAAACGGGGGAGAGTCGAAGTGGCGGCTAGAGCAAAAGCCAAAGCGCGGACGTTTGTATCCAAGAAAGTAAGCACCCAAATGCAAAAAATTTCAAGGGGCCTGCCAGCAGGCTCCGTTATCACGTGCGCCGACAACACGGGAGCCAGAGAATTAAGGCTTATTCAAGTGGTGGGATACAAGGGACGATTAAGGCGCATTCCCGTAGCCGCCGTCGGAGACATGATTATTGCTTCAGTGAGGAAGGGCACGCCCGACATGAGGAAGAAAATTTTTAAGGCGGTCATAGTTCGACAAAAGAAGCCCTTCCGACGCACCAACGGAGTCTGGATTCAGTTTGAAGACAAC
>JBBIVD010000113.1:1643-4307 GCA_037439925.1 Candidatus Bathyarchaeota archaeon | reverse complement strand
CGCACCATCTCAGAAAAGGTTAATATACCATTAATCGCTAGCGGAGGAGCCGGAAAACCCGAACACTTCCTAGAAGCCTTCACAATCGGAAAGGCTGATGCCGCCTTAGCCGCTTCAGTCTTCCACTATGCCAAATACCCCATACCAATTGTAAAACAGTTTCTAAATGAGAAGGGAGTGCCAGTTAGAATTTGAAAGCCATCAACATTCAAAACCTAGATTTCAATAAAGGAAATGGACTAATCCCCGTCGTGGTTCAAGACTACAAATCAAAAAAGGTGCTCATGCTAGCTTTTACAAACATTGAAGCCCTCGAAAAAACGCTTAGCACAGGCTACGCCCACTATTGGAGCAGATCGAGGAAAAAGCTTTGGATGAAGGGCGAAACCTCGGGAAACACACAAAAAGTTAAGCAAATCTTAGTGGACTGTGACCACGATTCACTTCTCTTCATAGTTGAACAAAAGGGAAACGCATGCCATACAGGAAAAGAAACATGCTTCCACAATAAGCTTGCGGACGCCAAACAACTAAAGAAATGAGAGCAAATTTAAAAGCTATAGAGAGCTGACGATTATCTCACTGACTTTCCTCACTCTCCAGATTTAGGAGAAATGACGCCGATAAAAATTAGCGAAAGCATTCCAAACATCTAAATCCACTTCTTTCATAATTAAATAATAAAAGCGTAGATCGCTAACATGCTTCCAGAGGTTGAGGTGATATTTACGATGGAAGGCACTCCGAATTTAGACGAATTACGAAATGAAATCAAGGATGTTACAGTTGAGATCATGCGTTTAACTGGAAGGCGTCTGCTCTTAGCGAGGAAAGTGGGTGAATTAAAACTTCAGAAAGGTTTGCCCATAGAAGACTTAGAGGTTGAAAAAGAGCTGGAGCAAGTCGTCCTCGAGAAATGCCGAGAATACGGAATTGAAAAACATTTCGGTCTCAAGCTTCTAAACCTGTTGATTAATGAAGCTAAACGGGTTCAGAAAGAACTGGCGGAGGGTTGCTAGGTGAAAATAGCCATCATCGGCGGGGCTGGAAGAATGGGACGCTGGCTCACCCGCTACTTTGCCTCTCAAGGACACAAAGTAGTCATTTCGGGCGTCAAATTGGATAAATTGAAAGCCTTCGCTCAAGAGGCTGGCGTCGACTTTGCGGAAAACAACGTTAAAGCCGTTGAAGATGCTGACTTGGTTATGGTCTCAGTTCCAATACCAGCTACGGCTAGGTTGATCCGCGAAATTGTTCCACACCTAAGAAAAGGCGCAGTTATTGCGGAAATTGCATCGTTAAAATTCGGCATAATAGAGACTTTATGTGAGGTATCGAAGCTAGGTGTGGTTCCCCTTTCGTTGCATCCCCTATTCGGTCCAGGCGCCCAAAAACTGAAGGGAAACAAAATTGTGGTTATTCCCGTGGTAGACTCGAAAACTGAAATTAAGCTGGCTAAAGAACTTTTCCGAGAAGCTCAGATAATCGTTGCGGACGCGGATGAGCATGATCGACTCATGGCTTTAACCATTTCTTTGCCGTATTTCATGAACATAGCTTTCGCTTCAGTTCTAAGCGAAGGGGACATTTCAACGTTGAAAAAGTTCGGAGGCACAACATTCGCATTTCAATTAACCTTAACTGAAAGCGTCATGAGTGAGGACCCTGCCTTACATGCCTCAATTCAAATGCACGGTAAGTATGCCCTTAAATGCGTTGATACACTCCTTTCGAAATCGGAAATCCTTAGAAAAATGATTTCTGAGAGAAATGAGAAGGGCTTCATAGACTTTTATAACAAGATTCAAAGCTCGCTGTCTAAGGATACAGACTTTCCTAAGGCTTATGAAAGAGTTTATAGAGCTCTGGAAGCCTTACGGTGATTCCCTTTTCCATGTACCTTTACAACATGTTTCAGATACAAAATGTTTTTATACTTTAGGTTATTCCTAATAGTACGTTAAGGGACTCTCCATGAGCGGAAAGTTAACAGCGACCGACCGTTTTACGATGTTCTTTGGCTACTATATGTACCTTACCGCTTAATGGAGAGGACAAACAGCAAAATTTCAAAACGTCTGTTCGTCTTCTCCTTGGGGGTTGTTAAATGAGCGAGAAAAAAGAATATTTTGACCGTCGCATTGTCGTTAAGTTCGGAGGCAGTAGCCTAGCGGACGAGTCTAAAATATCTAGGGCAGCTAAGGCTGTGGCTAAGGAAGCCGCAAAAGGAACGAGAATGGTAGTGGTGGTCTCGGCTATGGGCAAAACAACAGACTTACTCATGGAAACTTCGAAGCGGGCGTGCGGAGGATCAATGTCAGACGAAGAGCTGGATGACATACTTTCCATGGGAGAAAGAACAAGCGCAAGAATATTTTCAACGGCGTTAAAAGCCAACGGGGTAAAGTGCAGATACCTCGATCCGGCTGACTCTGACTGGCCAATAATAACCGACAGAAACTTCACTAACGCTAAGCCTCTTTTGCTCACTTGCGAAAAACTGGTCAGGAAACACGTTTCGCCTTTACTTAAACAGAAAACCGTGGTAGTTATTCCTGGTTTCATTGGAAAGACCGAGGATGGAAAAATAACTACTATGGGGAGGGGAGGCAGCGATACAACCGCCTTCATAGTGGCTCGGGCTCTATCAGCTGATCAAGTGAT
>JBBIVD010000113.1:0-1617 GCA_037439925.1 Candidatus Bathyarchaeota archaeon | reverse complement strand
CATAATGTCAGCAGACCCTAAGATTATTAAGAGCCCGCAAAGGTTGAAGGACGTTGACATCAACACGCTCATTGGCTTAGCTGACTCGGGAGCGAAATTCATTCATCAGAAAGCCTTAAAATACAAGGATCCAGCCATCGAAATTAAGGTTATTAACCATGCTTTAGGCGACTTAGAATCCGAAGGAACAATAATACATGGAACCCTACTTAACGACCTGATAGTTGAAGCGGCTTATCCGTCGCCCGCAATGTCCGTCACCATAGTCGGCAACGCCATATCTGAGGCGCCTGAAATACTGCAAGAAGTTTTCCAAAAAATTAAGGAGGCTGGAGCCCCGATTTTAGGCGTTTCTATAAACCATAATTCCCTGATTCTTTATCTGCCAGAAAACGGCGCTGGCGGTCTATTAGAGGCCATACATTCAATAGTGACCAGCCATGAACAAACTTTGGCTTTAGCCGTGAGGAAGAATTTGGCATTCATTAGGGTTAAGGGCGTCGGACTGGAAGAAACCCCAGGAATAATAAGCAAAATAGCCGAAGCCCTATTTTCCGCAAGCATTAACATTTTCGGAATTTTCACGATCACCTCCAGCGTTTCAGTGTTCGTCGATTTAAACGATAAAGAGAAAGCCATGAAGCTAATACAAAAATCGATAAGGGAGAATGCAGTTAAGAAATAAGCTAAAGAAATGGTGAAAACCATGAGGGAAATCTGGGTTAAAGTTGACTCATCGCTGTCGGAGAAGGAGAAAAAGGCACTCATAAAAGGGGCTTCAGAATTCTGTACCGCGTTTATTGTGGAAGACGCAGCCGATGTGGAGTTGGCGAGGAAATCGGGAGCGAAAAAGGTAGCTTCTCATAAGGGCGGAGACATAGTCCTAATAGAGAAATTAAGCGAAGCCCCATCGGCCAAGGAAGGCAAAAAGGCTACTTGCATAGTTACAACCGTTACCTCTAAAGAGGACGAGGAAAAAATCGTTAAGGCAGCCGAGGCTTTAATTGACTACATAGCGATTAAATGCCTAAACTGGAAAATCATTCCACTAGAGAATTTAATCGCTAAGGCTCATGGAAAAAGCAAATTGCTCGCATGGATTTCCAACGCTCAAGAGGCTAAATTGGCGCTTGAAGTGCTGGAGATAGGCGTCGACGGAGTGGTAGCAGAACTTTCAAACCTCGCCGAAATTGAAAGAATCCATCAGGAGATGAAAAAAGTTAAGACAAGAGAGGAGGAGAAAGAGGCGGCTGAGAAAATAGCTTTAGTCCCAGCTAGGGTTGTGGAGCTTAAGCCTCTCGGATCTGGAGCTAGAGTATGCGTGGATACCTGCGACCTCATGAAAATCGGGGAAGGCATGCTCGTCGGATGCCAGTCTTCAGGGCTTTTCCTCATTCAAGCCGAAGTCTACGAGAGTCCATTCGTTAATCCCCGCCCGTTTAGAGTAAATGCTGGCTCAGCGGCGCTCTACACTCTAGTTCCAGGAGGAAAGACGAAGTATTTGTCCGAGTTTCAAGCTGGAGACGAGGTCCTAATAGTCGACCGTGAAGGCAGAAACCGAGTCACAAACGTTGCGAGAATTAAGATCGAGCAGAGACCGCTCATGCTAATTGAAGC
>JBBIVD010000112.1:278-4332 GCA_037439925.1 Candidatus Bathyarchaeota archaeon | reverse complement strand
CGGCAAAATGGTCTGCACAGGAGCCCGAAAAGAAGACGACGTTTACCAAGCTGTGAGCAAAATCCACCAGAGACTAGAAGAAGAAAACCTCATATACTATGAATAGTTCCTTTATTGAAAAATACTATTTTTGCAGTCTTTTATCGAGTTATTAAACCAAAATGTACGCATTGTTCAGATGAGGGATTGGAAGCATGAAAAACAGAAGAATATTAGATCAGAAGGAACTTATCGGAATCCTGGAAGGAAAAACACCATACTTCGTCCTTAAAGGTGAGGGAGAAGGGGCACTCGTATTAATGCAGAGGGGCGGGCGGCTAATAGGCGCTTTTCCAAAAGAAGACTCGAAAAACACACTTTGGACTAATCCCCAACTAGAAAAAGTTTTAAATACGGATGAATGGAACGTTGGCGGAGACAGGCTCTGGATTTCGCCTGAACGAGACTTCTTTTATGAGAACGCGGAGAAATTTGAACGTTGGTTCTGCCCGAAGGCTTTAGACCCTGGAAACTATAAGCTAGTCTACTCCAAAAGAGACACTGTGGCTCTCCGAAACGTGCTTAATCTTTCTAACCTTAGAACTGGAGAAACCTATAAGGGCGTTTGCGTGACGAGGACTATGAGTTATCTCCCTAATCCCTATGCTTCTGATCCCCGTTTAGCGAAGACTTTAGAGGGCGTAAGCTATGTGGGAATGAAATCAATCGAGGAAGTTCTGGTCAAAGGAAATTACCTTGAGCTTAGGATTAACCCTTGGGTTATAACTCAGGTGAATCCTAGTTCTTCGAAAAATCCAGGAATGGTTATTGTGCCGACGAAGGGAGCTGCTCAGCCGATACATTATTTCGGCAGAATCCCTGACGAACGGCTGAAAATCCATGGAGACCACGTTTCATTTAAGATAGACGGAGAAGCAGTCTACAAGTTGGGAATTAGACCCGAAGACCTCCCGTTGAAAAGGGAAGCATCCATCGGATACATAGCGGATATTGAAGAAGCCAACAGCGAATCGCTACTCCTAATTAGGAAGTCGAAGAATGTGCCCAGAAATCAGTCCGAATGCCTAGACGTCGCAAAAGCGAACCCAGATGGTCCAAGGGGCTCAATTCAATCCTACAATAGCGGCTTAGACCTGCAGCTTGGCGAAGTGGAGCTTCAACTCAGCCCCGTAGAAAAGCGGGATAATGAATATTATCGGAAGGCGAGAGCCGACCTACTCATATTTCAGGGACCGAGAAACAAAATCGTAGAATTAGCCAAGACCTTGCTCAAATTATCGTCGATTTAAGGCTATTTCTTCACTTGCTTAAGAATTGTTTTCCACTGGTCTTCCGTGATGACGCCCATCTTGTAAAGCCTTTCAGCGGCTTCGCTTACTCTAAGCAGAAAATGCAAATTAATGTTGTCTTTAGCCAGTTTTTCTTTCCCGCCCTCCTCGCGGTCCATGAGCACAACAGCGTCGGTTACCACGCCTCCCTCAGCCCTCATCGCCGCGGCAGACCTCCTCAAAGACTGCCCAGTCGTTATGAGATCGTCAACGAGTAGAACGCGGTCTCCAGGCATAATCATGCCCTCAATTCGGCGTTCACGTCCATGCAGCCGCAAGCGAGGGCGAACATAGAGAAAAGGCTTTTTGAGGCGATACGCTATGACGGAGGCGAAGGGTATTCCAGCAGTAGGGATGCCCGCAACCCTATCAAAATCCTTTACGCCAAGGTCGCTTTCTATTAGGTTTAGGTAAAGGTCGCATATTCTTTGGAAGGCGTCTGGAAAGCTTGGAACAAGCCTTAAGTCAATGTAATATGGACTTGTCTTTCCACTAGTGAGCCTAAAGGTTCCGAATTTTAAGGCGCCAATCTTAGTTAGAATTCGACAAAGCTCAGCCTTCATCTCTTCCTTTTCTTTCTCTAGCGACAATTTTAGGCTACCCTCTCATTCGGATGCACGTAAACTAAACTAATTTTTACCCTAATGAGTATAAGAGATTTCCCCTCTTAATGACGATGCCGTAATAAAATGGTAGCCTATCTTACGTTTTGTGTCGTCTGTGTTGATGGGCTATACTGGGGATCATTAATTTTTTAAAACAAGCTCCTTTTTGGAAAATGTTGCTGAAAGTTTAAAGTGCTGAAACATTATGTTTTGAGATAAGCAAGGGCAAGTTTTGGAATCTGTTTCTAACCCTACGCGTCTTGATCAAAAAGATAATCAATACTTTGCAATTAAACCCTTAAACGCAAAACACGCCTTAAGGGTAGTGTATGAAAAAGGAAAGGCTATTTAGTTGTTATCACCTTTTATCCATGAGGCGAGAACGGTATGGCATATAAAATCAAGTATGACAAGGAATCGGATGTCCTCAGTATGATAGTTGCCGAAAAAGGCAAACTTTCACACGCAGGAGAAGTAGGCGACATAATAGTGCATTTTGACGAAAATGGAAAACCGCTCTTTATGGAAATACTCAAAGCCAGCAAAATAGTTCAGTTAATGGTTCAAAGCCTAACCAAAAAAGAAGTCGTAATAACGTAGACCTTTATGTAAATCTAATGGAATTTTCTGCATTTTCTAGGGATTATTTTGACAGGCTTTGTGCGATTTTCTGACCGAATTCCCTGGCTGCTTCTGGTCCTTTTCCCGTTATTATTTTTCCGTCAACCACGACTGGGGCGTCTGAGACTATTGCTCCAGCCTTTTTGAGTTCGTTTGTGGCATCGGCGGATGGGAAAACTGTTGCTTTTTTCCCTTTGAGTATTCCTGCTTTGGCTAGGACTGCTGGCGATATGCATATGGCGGCGACTATGCCTCCCTTTTTATAGAGAGCTTGAACTATTTTGTGAACTTGCGAGTTGTTCCAGAGGTAGGTTTGGGAGCCGCTTCCGCCGACTACTACTACGGCGTCGAATTCCTCTGGATTAACTTTGTCTACAGTAGTGTCTGGAACCACCTGCGTTCCGAACATGCCCCTAGCCGTTCCAGCCTCAGTGCTGGCAACAACGACTTTAACTCCTGCTTTCTCTAAAACTGCTTTAGGCTCTCGGAATTCTTCGTCTCTGAAGTTCCTCGGAGCGATTATCATTAAAGCCTTCTTTTCCATAATTCGCTACCCCCACGTATATTTTCATTAAACTTTATAAAAGGTTAACTAATCCCGACCAGTCAGGCGTCCTTCGCCATATCTCTGAGAACTTCAGCCGATTTTCTAAGGCTTGTTTTTTCTTCGTCGGTCAGATCGTATTCGACTATTCTGACTAGTCCTTTTCTGCCGATTATGGCTGGCACGCCTAGGGCTATGTCCCTCAAGCCATATTCGCCTTCCAGAACCACGCTGACGGGCATTTCCGTCCGTTCATCGTTAACTATTGCCTCAACCATTTTTGCGGCGCAGGCGGCTGGCGTATATACGGTTGCACCCTTACGCCTTATTATTTCCATGCCCCTCTCCCTAACGCTTCCAATTACCTTTGCCCAGTTTATTTCGCGGATTCCCTCAAACTTTGCTTGACTTTTTAATGGGAACATGGTGTCCCCGTGTTCACCCATCATTATTGCCTTCACGTTTTTTCCGCCCATTTTCTTAATTTCGTTTATTAGGCGGACTGTGTCGTGGAGGGAGCCCATTCCAAGAACCTCTTTCCTAGGCTTTCCAGACACCTTCCAGGCGGCGTAGGTTGTTATGTCTACTGGATTCGTGACCATAACCACAATAGCCCTTGGAGCGACCTGTGTCATCCGCTTCGTTACGTCGGTTATTATATTTACATTCGCTTTTGTTAGGTCAAGCCTCGTCATTCCTGGTTTTCTCGCTAAACCTGCGGTGACAACTATTACATCAGAATTCCTTAGGAGTGAGTAGTCGCTTCCTCCATGCACTCGAACGTCCTTACCAAGGACTGTGGCAGAGGTTTCGAGGTCCATGGCTTCTCCCGTGGCTAGGTCTTCAATCACATCGACAATGGCGATTTCGTCGCAATCCACAGTATGCAAAGCGGCATAAGCAGCTGTAGAGCCTACTCTTCCCGCGCCGACGAATCCGATTTTAGTCATAGCCAT
>JBBIVD010000112.1:0-268 GCA_037439925.1 Candidatus Bathyarchaeota archaeon | reverse complement strand
ACCACTTCAAGCCTTCCCCATAAGAATATAAAGATTTTGAACTAGCAAGGTTCATATGCAGAAACGCCTTTAACCAAACAAGTCCTTAAAAACATTTAAAGAAGGGGCTTTCATGGTTGAAGTCTGGCTTCCATACGGAAAGACCGAGGTTTGCGCAAGAATTCCGACCAGAAACTTTTTGGGCACAATAGAGCCGAAAGAACTGCCTGGATCAGCCGATCCTAAAGCCGAAATTGAAAGAGCCTTAAAGGAGCCTATTGGAACTAAG
>JBBIVD010000111.1:0-4338 GCA_037439925.1 Candidatus Bathyarchaeota archaeon | reverse complement strand
TAGCAAAAGCATCCGCAGTGAATGACGCAACAATCTACCGCATAATAGAAAACCTCAAAGCCGCTATGCTAATTGAAGAGAAAGAAAAAACCTACAGAATCAATGACCCTATGCTTAGAACACTTCTGCTAACCTCACAAATAACTTAAGGGACGTAAGCACTTACAGGGGTAAAACATGAACTACACGTTAAACAACAAAACAGAAAAAGAGGATTTTGCGGGTGATTTCTCCGCACTGAGGGGAGTGCAAATTCTACCCCCGCACTTTTAAGGCTCATTCTTGAGATGTTTATTGTATTAGCTGAACCGCCTTTTGCCTTTTTAAAAAAGCTCCCTAGCTTCATTAACATATCTCACGAAGTCAAAATCGCCTCTTTCCTCATAGGGTATATCCAGCCTTCGGAACAGCTCTTTAACTATCATTTTTTCGAGGACGTTGGCGCCGTCTCCTAATAGGGTGTATAGATTTCTGTGGAGTTCGCTTGGGTCATCTACGTAGTCGCCGAAATCCATGTGGAACATAATTATTTTCATGCAACTTTTGCTTAGAGCATTTTCTAGTACTTCGAGAATGCATTCATAGAGCACTTGGGAGAATTTGAACTCTATTTTCTTCACCCCGAAAGGGAAGAAATGCTCACTAATTAACAGACCGAGATCATTGCGATTTAAAAATTGTTAAGTTTAAATGTGAATTCAGAGTTGCATTAAACAATCGTAGAAGGTCACTAGCAGATTCTCGGAACAGGGTCTCCTATGGGAGGCGCCAGTATTTTTTTTCCGCCGACGACGGTTTCAAGGACGACTTCCTCAAACTTATTGGTTGCTTCCCCAATTATTTGGGCGTCCTTTCCTTCCCTTCTTTCTCTTAACGCAGCTAAAACTTCATCAGCCTTTTGGGGTATGACGCCTATCAGTATTTTGCCTTCGTTTCCAACCTCTAAGGGGTCTATGCCCAGCATTTCGGATGCAGCCCTAACATCCTCTCGTATGGGTATTTTCTCCTCGTAAACCAGTATTCCAATTTTCGATTTTTCGCTCCACTCATTAAGCGCATTAGACAAGCCGCCGCGCGTCGGGTCCTTCATGGCTACTATTCCCCCAACTTCTAAGAGGCTCATAATTAGTTTGTTCAGCGGCGCCACATCAGACACTATCTGGCTTCCGAAGCTGTAGCCTTCGCGGGACGACAATATGGCTAGTCCATGGTCGCCAACCGTGCCAGAAACAATTATTTTGTCTCCAGACTTCAGGTTTGAGTCTAAGAGCCAACGTGCATTAAAGGGACGGTGCTTTTTCACTTCTTCAATGTTTTTTTCTAGGGCTCGGCTTCGCCTGCCTATTCCAGAAGTGTTTATAACGCATCCTCCGAGCTCGCCTCTCTCCACAACCTTTGTGTCGCCCGTAATAATGGGCACGCCTGCTTCCCTGCAGGTTTCACCCATGCTTTTCAATATCCTTTCAAAATCACTCATCTGTAAGCCCTCTTCAATCACAAAGCCTGAAGCCAGCGCGACGGACTCCGCTCCTAAGGCGGCTATGTCGTTAACTGTGCCTGATATGGCTAGTCTGCCTATGTCGCCTCCAGGAAAGAAGAGAGGCTTCACAGCATGGGAATCCGATTTTAGGACTATGTCGTCGACTACGGCTGCGTCGTCTAAGGCTTCGAGGGGAACTTCGACGCCGCTTCCGCCCAAATACTTCAGCACGTAGTTCTTGATTAATTCGTGCATGACTGTTCCGCCAGCGCCGTGCGCCAACGTGATTCTACTCATGGCTAAACACTCCTAATCTGGATAGTCGCATCAATACATAAATAGAAGTTTTGCGTGGCTTAATTATTCCGTTATGGAGTCGGTTAGGTAGCGCCATTCTCGGGGTAAGTAACGTGCCAATGAAACAGTTGAAAACCGAGAGCGAAAACAGATTAGTTGTCGAGAGGATTTTACATGCTAAGAGTTATTCTTTGACTTTAGATAGGGCTCGGTGTGTCGGGTGCGGAATATGCGTGGAAGTTTGTCCCCGAGAAGCCATTCAAATTAAAAAGGTTCCGAGAGAAAAGGGAGAGAAGGCGAAGCCTCCCATAATCGATATTGACGAGCAGAAATGCCAATACTGCGGAATCTGCAATGCGATTTGTCCCTTCGGAGCCTTGGAGCATAGGGTGAACGGTAAGCCGTGGATAGCCGTAGTTGAAGCTGAAAGCTTCCCAAGACTTATTCGTGATATTCGAATTGACACTGAAAAATGTGAAGTCGGCTGCGTGGAATGCGAAAAATTTTGTCCACTAAAGCTTATTAAGGTCACAGTTCGAACTCCCGAAGGCAAGGTGGTCCCAAACTTCGAAACCAAAACGAAAAGGGAAAATCTATTGGTCATCGTGGATTTAGACGAGGACCATTGCCCATGCTGCCGAATATGCGAAATTAAATGCCCTCAAAACGCCATCAGCGTACAGAAAATATTTCACGGAACGCTCAGAATAAATCAGGAGAAATGCCCTAACGGTTGTAGAGACTGCCTCGACGTATGCCCAATCACGGGAGCCCTTTACCTCGTAGAGGATGGGAAAATACACGTTAACGAACTGTACTGCGTCTACTGCGGTGTCTGCAAGCTGATCTGCCCAGAAGAGGAGGCGCTTGAGCTTAAGAGAACTTATGTAAGGCATACTTCGGTTCGTTCAGGCGCATGGAACAAAGCCCTCGAAAAATTGACTTCCACAAAGGAGATGAGTAAAGAACTGCGGGCTAAGGTCTTAACGAAGACCCGAGAATCCGTTGAGAAAAGGCTGGCTTGGAGAAAACCGTAAAATGGCCGAGGAGCCTCGAATCGGAGTTTTCGTCTGCCACTGCGGTCTCAACATAGCCGGCGTAATCGACGTGAGGGAGCTGACGGAATATGCCCGCACGCTTCCAAACGTGGTCTACGCTGAACACAACCCTTACACTTGCGCTGATCCAGGGCAAGAAGGCATCAAAAAAGCTATCAAAGAATACAACTTAAACCGAGTGGTAGTTGCAGCGTGTTCGCCTCGTCTCCATGAGCCGACTTTCCGCAAATGCGTCGCCGAAGCTGGACTTAACCCCTACTTTTTTGAGATGGCAAACATAAGGGAGCATTCATCATGGGCGCATCCGAGCACTCCTAAAGAGGCGACGGAGAAGGCGAAGGAAATCGTCAAAATGGCGGTGGCGAAAGCCCGCCTTCTTCAGGGATTAGAGACAATCAAGGTTCCTGTAACGAATAAAGCCTTGGTTTTAGGCGGAGGAATAGCTGGAATAAGCGCTGCCTTAGACCTTGCGAACATGGGCTATAAGGTGTATCTCGTGGAGAGAAGCGAAAGCATAGGGGGGCACATGGCGCAGCTGGACAAAACCTTCCCAACATTAGACTGCTCCATATGCATCGAAGGCCCGAAAATGGTCGACGTTTCCCGCCATCCCAACATCGAAATCATCGCCTACGCTGACGTTTTAAGTGTGGAGGGCTTCGTGGGAAACTTTCGAGTTAGAATCCGCAAGAAGCCTCGTTATGTTATTGAGGAAAAATGCACAGGCTGCGGCGAGTGCCGAGACGTCTGCCCCATCGAAATCCCAAACGAATGGGACATAAACATGGGCGTGAGAAAAGCCATATCGATTCCCTTCGACCAAGCTGTCCCGCTAGTTTACACAATTAACAAGGACTACTGCATCGAATGCTATAGGTGCGTGGAGGCTTGTGGAGCGCGGCAAGCCATAGACTTCGACCAGAAACCCGAGGAAATCGAGCTTGAAGTAGGCGCCATAATCGTGGCCACGGGCTTCGACATTTACCTGCCAGATGATAACAGTCTATATGGCTATGGAAAATACGACAATGTTATCACAGCCCTAGAGCTTGAGAGGCTGATTTTGGCGGCGGGTCCGACCGCTGGACAAGTGGTGCGTGCTTCGGATGGGAAAAGACCGAAAAACGTGGTTTTCATTCAATGCGTAGGCTCAAGGGACATAAACAAATACGAATATTGCTCCGGCTTCTGTTGCATGTACGCCCTCAAGAATTCCATCCTGCTTAAGGAGCATTATGGCAAGGACATCGAGGTCTATGTTCTTTACATGGATATGCGCGCGCACTTTAAGGGTTATGAGGAATTCTATCGAAGAGCCCGAGACTTGGGAGTTATATTCATTAGGGGTAAAGCCTCCGAAATCATAGAAGACTTGAGGACTAAGAACCTCATTGTGCGGGCTGAAGCCATCGAACTCGGAGAACCCATAGAAATAGAAGCTGAACTCGTAGTCATATCAACGGCTGCCATTCCGAGTAAGGGAGCTGAAGAAGTGGCGAGAAT
>JBBIVD010000110.1:0-4362 GCA_037439925.1 Candidatus Bathyarchaeota archaeon | reverse complement strand
GGAGGTTGCAGACATGGCGCAGATTGCAACCTACGGCTTCCCAAAGGCTGATCCTGAAGCGCCCCTCGTGGAGATAGGGTTCGGAGTAATCGATAGCCTCAAACCAGTTATTTTATGCATTGGGCACAATGTTCCGCCTGCTGTGGGAATCGTGGATTACCTAATGGAAAACGGGCTGTATGGAGAGGTTGAGGTTTGTGGATTATGCTGCACTGCTCATGACATTACTCGGTATAATCCTAAGGCGAGAATAGTCGGACCCATAACTTGGCAACTCAGGTTCATAAGAAGCGGAATCCCAGACGTAATAGTCGTCGATGAACAATGCATCCGCGCTGACACGCTAATCGAAGCCCAGAAAATCAAGGCGCCATTAATCGCCACAACCGAAAAAATGTGTTTGGGGCTCCAAAACCGAACCAACGACCAGACAGACGACATCGTAGCAGACCTAGTAAACGGAAAAGTTCCAGGCGTGCTCATACTTGACCCAGCTAAGGTCGGCGAAGTAGCCTCGAGAACAGCCTTAGCCATAGCGCCTAAACGAAAAAAGTTCAAGGTCATACCAAGCGCTAAAGAAATAATTGAAGCCGCCAAAAACTGCATAAAATGCAATGACTGCCAAAGAGCCTGCCCGAACAATTTGCCGATTCCAGAAGCCATGAGCGAAGCGGCGACGGGAAACCTAAGCAAACTAGCAGACCTCTACGAAGCATGCGTGGGCTGCGCCCGCTGCGAAAATTCTTGCCGAAACGGTTTACCCATACATAGCTTTATCGTGAAGGCGGCTGAGAAACGCCTTAAAGAGGAGAAATTCAAAATTCGGTCGGGAAGGGGCGCCATACAAGACATAGAAATACGTAACGTGGGCAGTCCCATAGTTCTCGGCGAAATTCCAGGAGTAGTGGCTTTCGTGGGATGCGCCAACTATCCGAAAGGCGGAATCGAAGTCGCGGAAATGTGCACAGAATTCGCTAAACGCCGATACATCGTAGTTACGTCGGGTTGCGCCGCCATGTCAGCTGCCATGCACAAAAACGATGAGGGGAAAACGCCGTACGAGATGTTCTCGGGTGCTTTCGACGCAGGCTGCCTAGTGAACACGGGCTCATGCGTGTCCAACGCCCACATAGCTGGAGCCGCCGTTAAGATTGCAAGTATTTTCGCTAGGCGTAATTTGCGTGCAAATTACGAGGAGATTGCGGACTACATTCTTAACCGTGTGGGCGCTGTTGGAGTAGCCTGGGGCGCCTACTCTCAGAAGGCGGCTTCCATAGCCAGCGGATTTTGGAGACTGGGCGTACCCGTGATAGTTGGCCCTCACGGCACGAAGTATAGGCGTATGCTTTTGGGTAGAAAGGAACGTGAAGAGGACTGGTATGTTTACGACGCTCGAACAGGAGACCGAGTTTACGTCGGCCCCGCTCCCGAACACCTTTTCTACGCAGCTGAGACTAAGGAAGAGGCAATGGTTCTGACGGCTAAGCTCTGCATGAGACCTAACGACACGACGAAGGGGCGCTCAATAAAACTGACGCATTACATAGACCTGTATAAACGCCTCTATGGTACAATGCCAGACGACATTCACCTTCTAGTCCGAACAAAAGCCGACATACCAATAACAATGAAAGACGAAATCATGGAGGTTTTAAGGAACAAAAAATGGAAGGAGGGAAGAATTCCAGACCCGACCCTCCTGCCGAGACTAATAAGGAGGAAAACCTAAAATGGCAACGGCGGAACCTTGGCAGACAGCCGAAATTCCAGGCCCAACGAAAGCCCTAGTCATAACTAAGCCAGAAATAGTCGCAGCGATGATAAAGAAGGCGAAAAATCCCATCCTCATAGTTGGACACGAAGCCGCTGAGATTAAGCTAGGTGAGCGAAAGCCGATTGACTACGTAATCCGCATGGCTAAAGCCTCTAAAGCCCACGTGGTGGCTACAGCCCACATCGTTAAAGAATTCCTCGAAAGAGGTTTTCAGTCCTCGGTGAGCATGCCCGCAGTGGACATCGCCAACAGGCTTCAGGACTCGGAGTGGAAGGGCTTAGACGGGAAAGGGCAGTACGACCTCGCCCTCTTCATCGGAATTCCATATCCAATGGAGTGGAACATGCTCTCCGGGCTTAAGCACTTCGCCCCGCATCTCAGGACTATAAGCTTAGACAGGTTTTATCAGCCGCATGCGTCATGGTCTTTTCCAAACCTAAGCCTAGAAGAATGGCGCAAAAACCTTAAAGTAATCGTAGACGAGTTGGAGGCGGAATAAAGTTCTATGTTTAAGGATGTTCCAGTGGATGTTGGAGTAATCTACGAGGGGGAGAGAATCCGCAGGGAAGACATGCACGTGGAGCTCGGCGGCCCGAAAGTGGAAGCCAAATTCGAGTTAGTAAGAGTTAAAAGCCCAGATGAAGTTGAAGACGGAAAAATAACGGTCGTGGGTCCCGACATAAAGGACCTAAAGGAAGGAAGCAGTGTTCCCTTCGGAATCTACATTGAAGTCGCGGGCAAGCAGATTGGGGAGGAGCTTGAGGGCGTTATAGAGCGGCGCATCCACGAATACTGCAACTATATCGAAGGCTTCATGCACCTAAATCAGCGTTATGATATTTGGCTAAGATTAAGTAAGAAATCTTTCGCTAAGGGCTTGAACTCCTTCACGCTGATAGGAAAAGTTCTTCAAAGGCTTTTCAAAAGCGAATTACCCATAATCGAGAAAATACAAATCACTTTTATCACCGATCCTAAAGAAGCCGAAAAAATGTATAGGGAAGCCCTCGCCGTCTATGAGGCACGGGACGCTAAAGCCAGGGGACTGAGAGATGAGGATGTTGACGCCTTTTACGGATGCACCCTATGTCAATCTTTCGCTCCAACCCATGTGTGCGTAATCACGCCTCAAAGATACTCGAACTGCGGAGCCATAAGCTGGTTCGACGGCAGAGCCTCGGCGCAAGTAGACCCGAAAGGACCAGTGTTCAAAATCGAGAAAGGCGAGTGCGTCGACCCAGTTAAAGGCGAATACGTAGGAGTCAACGAGGCTGTAAAAGAGAAATCCTTAGGGGCAATCAATCGAGTTTGGCTCTACACCGCTTTCGGTTATCCCCACACTTCCTGCGGCTGCTTCGAGGCAGTAGCCTTCTACATACCCGAAGTGGACGGGCTTGGAATAGTCCACCGAGGCTTTAAGGGCGTAACCGTGAACGGCTTACCCTTTTCAACTTTGGCTGATTCCACGGCTGGCGGAAGACAGGTTGACGGCTTCCACGGACTGTCCATCGAGTACATGAGGTCACCGAAATTCCTCCAAGTCGACGGCGGCTGGAACCGAGTTGTTTGGATGCCAGCCGAAGTTAAAGAACGAGTCCGAGACTTCATACCGAAAGACGTGATTGACAAAATTGCGACGGAAAAAGAAGCGAAAACAATCGACGAACTGAAAGCCTTCGTCGAGGCGAGGAAGCATCCAGTAATTGAAAGGTGGAAAGCTGCACCAATAGAGGTCGTGGCGGGGAAGAAAGAGGAAAAAGCAGAAGCCCCAGCTGAGGCCGCGATAACACTTCCTTCACTGCCCCTCAGCGCCGGAGGCTTCAAGATAATCCTTAAGGACGCAAAAATACATGCCAAGAAGATTATCATTCGAAGAGTGAAGGAATGAGACATGAGCGGCGATGAGGAGAAAAAGGCTTCCGTCAAATTCAGTCCTAGGCTTTTGGAGCTTTTAAGCAAACTCGGAGAAATAGAGCTCGAGGACGTAGACCTAGAAGTAGGAGATTTGGAAATCCAGTTGCAGCCAACCGCCCGAGCCACTGTTCCCACAGTTCCATCTAAAGTTAGTGCGCTTTCAAAGGGGAAGCCTATGGAAATCTTGGAGGCAGATTTCATTCCTCCAGTGTGGAGTTATCCTGGACGAATCGTTGAAGTGAAGCTCGGGGCTACTAAAGGCGAGGGAGGAACCCGAGAAAAATCCTTAACCATCGGCGGAGAAACGGCTCCAGCATACTACTTATTCGAGAAGCCCACTCCCCACCCGCCGATAATTGCCTATGATGTCTTCGATGCGAAAATCCCATTAGCCAAAGCGGTTAAAATGCACGTTCAAGACGTTATGGACGATCCGGCGGCTTGGGCTAAGCTTGCCGTGGACAAATTCGACGCAGACATGGTTACCTTACACTTAATCAGCACTGACCCGCTCATTCAAAATGCTTCCCCAAAAGAGGCGGCGAAAACAGTTGAGGAAGTATTGCAAGCAGTGGATGTTCCGCTCGCTGTCGGAGGTTCAGGAGACCCGCAAAAGGATGTGGAAGTTTTCGAGAAAGTAGCCGAGGTAGCCGATGGCGAAAGGCTTCTAATTA
>JBBIVD010000109.1:0-4394 GCA_037439925.1 Candidatus Bathyarchaeota archaeon | reverse complement strand
CATATTATGTTTCCTCAAGTTTAAAAAAGGGAATTTTTGGAGCCTTTATGCCTCTTTTTTGGAGATTAGTTCAACTCTTCTCTTTCCCCTAGCGAGTGTGGAAACGTAAATTTTGCCCTCGATCTCCATCTTCATAAGCGTCTTGTTGAGGGCTCCAAAACCCATGTCCTCATAGCTTTCCTTCAAAATGTCGTAAAGCTCCTCATCGGTTAACGGACCCTTCCTCTCCAAAATCTCCACTATTGCCATGTCAAGAGGATGGGACCTCCAGGTCTTCGCTGTCATTTCAAACCCCTAGCCTGAGCTATGCAACTGGCGTGGTGGGCTTTTGTAATCGCCTAACTTGGCCCATGAAACTCTTATACCACACTTCCATGTCAGGTGAAATAGTTGGACTAATCTTTTTCATGGCTTCCTCAAAATCGGCGAACGTGACTTCCTTAGCCTTCATATCCCTACGCAGAGCATTGAGAGCGGCTTCCCGACAAAGCGCTTCAATATCTGCACCAGAATAGTTCTTAGTCAAAGCGGCTAAGCGACCTAAATCCACATCCTTCGCCAAAGGCATGTTCTTCGTGTAAATCTTAAAAATAACGAGCCTAGAGTCATCGTCAGGCTGAGGAACATAAATCAAACGGTCAAACCTGCCTGGCCTGAGGACGGCTGGATCTAAAATGTCAGGTCTATTCGTCGCAGCGATGACGACTACGTCTTCTAGGGCTACTATTCCGTCCATCTCTGTGAGAAGCTGGCTAATGACACGCTCCGACACACCGCTTTCCGCATAGCCTAATCCTCTCCTAGGTACAAGTGAATCAAATTCGTCGAAGAAGATCACTGCAGGAGCCGCCATTCTGCCCTTTCTGAAAACTTCTCTAATGGCTTTCTCCGATTCGCCGACCCACTTGGAAAAAACCTCGGGACCCTTAATAGTAATGAAGTTCGCCTCGCTCTCAGTGGCCACAGCCCTCGCCAACATGGTCTTTCCGCAGCCAGGCGGCCCAAAAAGAAGAATTCCCTTAGGCGGCTTTATCCCCATTCTCTTGAACAGCTCAGGATTCTTTATGGGCCACTCAACCGCTTCCCTGAGCTCCCTTTTCACGTCCTCTAAGCCGCCTATCTCATCCCAATGGACGGTGGGCACTTCGATGGCTACTTCCCTCATGGCTGTCGGCGTGACCTCCTTAAAGGCGTTCATGAAGTCCTCCATTCGAACCTCCATTTTCTCTAATACGCTGGGCGGAATCCTCTCCTCCTCCAAGTTTATTTCGGGCAAATACCTACGCAGGGCTTTCATGGCAGTTTCTCGACACAGGGCGGCGAGGTCTGCTCCAGTGTAGCCATGCGTCATGTCAGCTAACTTCCTAAGGTCGACGCCTTCAGCCAGCGGCATTCCCCTCGTGTGAATCTGCAATATTTCAAAGCGCGAATGCTTATCGGGCACTCCGATCTCTATCTCTCTGTCGAATCTTCCGGGCCTTCGAAGCGCTGGATCAAGGGCGCCCGGCCTGTTAGTGGCACCTATAACGATAACGTTTCCCCTTCCAGCCAGCCCGTCCATTAAAGCGAGAAGTTGAGCGACTACGCGGCGTTCCACTTCGCCAGTTACTTCCTCCCGTTTAGGCGCAATCGCATCCAACTCATCTATAAAAATAATGCTCGGCGCATTTTTCTCAGCCTCCTGAAATATCTCGCGAAGCCTTGCCTCCGATTCTCCATAGAACTTTGACATGATTTCTGGACCATTTATAGGCCGAAAGTTGGCCTCAGACTCATTGGCTACTGCCCTTGCTAGCAGCGTTTTTCCGCAGCCCGGCGGACCATGCAGTAGCACGCCTTTAGGAGGCTCTATTCCAAGCCTCTGGAATAGTTCAGGGTGCCGCATCGGAAGCTCAACCATCTCCCTTATCCGTTGAATCTCCTCATGGAGTCCGCCTATATCCTCATAAGTGGTTCGAGGCATACCTCTGGCTTCAGGGACTGGCTCGCCTAAAATCTGCACGTTCGTTTCATAAGTTATTCTTACAACTCCGTGGGGCCTCGTTTTGGTTACGGTGAAGGGTATGGCGTGACCCAGCATCATAACGAGGGTTGTGTCCCCTTCCACGAAAGCTCTTTCCATGAGCCTGTTCTTTACGAACTTTGTGAAGTCAGCGTCGACGTTCAAACGCATGTCAACTGGAGCCAAAGTGATGCTTAAGGCGTCCTTCACTTTTGCTGGGCGCACTATGGCATATTCGTTTATTCCTACTCCAGCGTTTTTGCGTGTGAGTCCGTCGATTCGTATTATGCCTCGGTCTTGGTCTTCAGAGTAGGCTGGCCAAGCTATTGCTGATGTGGTTCTCTTTCCGCAGATTTCGACGACGTCGCCCGCGGAGATGCCTAGCTTCTGCATTGTTCTCTGGTCTATTCTTGCGATTCCTCTGTAAACGTCGCGTTGTTTGGCGTCTCCAACCCTTAGTTGAACTTCGCTCACGTCTTCACCCTCACATTCTCGAAACATCACGTTCCTATATAAAGGTTAAATCGGCTTTAGACTCTTCGCACCATCAATGTTTCCAACTCGTTAATTCCTTCAATCCTCTTTAGAAGCCTTTCTATTTCGTCTAAAACGCCCGATTTATCCTCAGGAACAATTATCTCTGCGATTAATGCGACGAGCCCAAAGGCGATTGGTTCCTCAGCGAATTTGTAAATTGACGCATATTTTGGCAGGTTTTCCTCTATTCTTTTTTTCAAGAGGCTAAGGTTAACTGAAACATCGGAAGGAAAAATTTTAAGGGAAACTAAAACCTTTGCCATAGGCTTTTTCCCTTCTAGGGGCCTGTGAAACCGCATTTTGGACAGCGGTAGGTTCTCCCAAATTTTCGGCATCTTGAGCAGCGCCAAATAATTATTTCTCCACACTCTGGACAAGGAAACTTCGTTGCTTCCATTCCAGGCGGAATTATACGATGGCATGACGTGCACGCTGGCATTGTAACGCTGACTTCTTTGGTCACGCATCGCACCTCAAACGAAATCGGATATAGCCCCGCTTCCTTATATATACTATTCTTTACCGAGGTCTAAAGCCCCAAAATGCAGGATGTCTGGAACTGCCGTTATGAGTATCCTTAGCAAATCCTTTTTCTTTCCAAGCGCTGATAAGAGGTTGGACTGAAAATCCATGTCGCCTTTCATTGAAAACTCTGTTTGAAGATTTTTATTTATGATAATTTTGAAGATTTTGTCAATGGTCTTATCCGACAGGTGATTCATAGTGTTTCGCGCCAAACGCATAAGCCTAAACTCCTTACCCAGCCTATTTTTCCATAACATTTCATACTTCCTCAAGAAAGCACTAGCGTAGGTTCCGCTTTTCACCGCTTCCGCTACCGTGCATCCAGCGAATGATGCACAAATGCCGCCAAGAATTACTCCGCCACCTGTTGTTGGCTTCGCTTGTCCAGCGGCGTCGCCTACCACTATAAAGTTGTCGTTAAAAGTTCTTGGGATTGGTCCACATTGGATGATACGGCCAGAAGAGACGGATAGACGGATGTATTTATCAAATCTACTGCTAATGAAACTTTCAAGTTTTTCGCGTGGATTTGCTCCCTTGCAGGCTAAGCCCACCTTCGCCGAGTTATCATTCAGCGGAATGACCCAAGCAAAGAAGTTAGGTGCCACTTTTGTGCCGATATGGATTTCGGCGTACGCGGGGTCGAGGTCTACATCGGCTATTTCAAACTGTAAAGCGGGCAATAGGCATTCTGGCTTTAGGGGAGTTAAGCCCATTTTTTCAACGATGCGCGAATTCACGCCCTCCGCATCGATCACAACGTTTGCGTTAATTGAACCCCATGATCCACTGACTGTAACTCCTTTACTGTGCCTATTGACTTGTTGAACCTTTGATTGCAGTTTGATTTCGGCTCCGGCGTGGATTGCTTGCTGAGCCAGAATTTTGTCGAATCTGGTTCGGTCTACGACGCAGGCTACGTTCTCTTTCCTTTCCACAGTGAAGGATAAGCCTGAAGGCGAATAGAAGCGGGCGCCCCTAAGCCTGTTTTGAACAAAATCGGCATTTGGAGGTATGCCTATATCCTTTAATCCTTTAACGCTTAGTAAGCCTGCGCAGTGGCATGGAACCCCTATTTCCCTGTGCTCCTCCAGAACCGTTGCTCGTGCTCCTCTTTTAGCTGCCTCCCGCGCCGCAATGAGCCCGGCTGGACCCGCTCCCACGACTACCACATCTGTGCTCATCATAGTGTTTCCATCACTCTATGTAACAAGCCGACTCTATTAGAAAAACTTCTACTTAAGCCTACGAGCTTCTATTGTTTGTTTTCCCAAACAATGCGACTATGGACAAGCGAACTTACGTATAATGCGGAGGTGGGTTTTGAATC
>JBBIVD010000108.1:0-4430 GCA_037439925.1 Candidatus Bathyarchaeota archaeon | reverse complement strand
TTCGTTAGGATTCATAAGAAAACAAAATAACATAGACACAATGAGGAAAACGCCGTTACTATAAAATAAGTTGGTGAGGAGAAGGACTATCCATGAGTTCGAAAGAAATAATTGTTAAGGTATCCCCGAAGCCCGTTGTCTTGGGCAATGACATCATAGTCCGTGTTACATCTTCAAAACTCGCATTAAAACATGGAATAAAGCATGCAAAGTATTTTTTGATGTTTTTCGGCGACGGGTCATGGTGGAACATAAAGTTTCTCAGAGAGGAAGACGGCGAGCATGTCGGCGTAATAGATAATTTTTACGGCGAGAAATTAAAGTTAAAGTTCCTCGTTGGCGACGCCTCTGGAAACTACCGCTTTTCGGACATCTATACGTTTAGGGTGAAGGGCGGAGAATACGCCAAACTGGCCGAGGATAAGCAACAAAAACCGAGAGAAGCCTTCGGCGTGGGCGCAGGCGTAAACTGGATTCCAAACATAGGAGCGAACGCCTTGGAGATCAACTTAAGAACGCTTAGGGAGCTGAAGGATTTAGGGATTAAAGACATTCAAGTAAACCTTTACCTTAACCTTTATGCTCAGCTGGAAATGTTTGAGCACATCCTAAGATTCTGTGACGAAAACGGCATAAACATCTATTTTCTCTTCCGGGAAGTTGAACCCCTCAGTGAAATGGAGCCTAACGGATTTCTCGATGATCTTGGGCTTGTCACCAAAAACGAAGTGATCCGTTACAGCACAGTTATAGTTACAAAAGGACAGGGAACCATTCATCAGGGATCATTTTCGGAGGCTATTAGCTTAGACGATTACTGGCTTCCCCATCATGGAGTGACGGATGTACTAAAAGTTGAAGCCTACGCCTACGACCCCGAGGATGTAAATCCCTTCAAAACCATGGCGGACATCACCCAGAAAATATCATGGAAAATCCTCTCACATATCACAATGGAGACCATGCTAAACTGGATTTTCGAAGGAGACCATAAAAGGATGAATCTCGCCGAAAAAATGGTTAAAACCCTGCTTAAAAGCAAAAGCGCAAAATTTGCGACGCTGGCCAAAAAACTAAGAATCAGCGAAAGCGAGTTATCTGCACTTATAGTGCCCATGGGAAGGCTGATCATTAGAACCGGTGAGTCCATAAACCTTGGAGTTCCAAGGGAATTTGTAACCAAAGGATGGAAAACCCATCCGGCTCGTGGACTACTCGTGTTTAAGGCTAAGGATTTAGAGAAATACGAAGGCTGGGCTTTTACGGTTCTATTTTGGGTGAGGACGGCGAGGCTTTGGACCCTTGGACCCGTATGGAACGATGAATATTACGAAAAAGTATACAAAGGGGTTTTAGTGAGGAAAGTGAAGGACATAGCTAAACTTGGGCTTCATCCCTCGGTTAAGGCTGTAAGCTTCATTAACGAGCCGACTCTATCGTGGAACGGAGGAGAATTAGTCGACGAGAAAGTTATGAAACTTTGGCATGCCTTTCTGAAACAACGCTTTGAAGGAGACATCGACAAGTTAAACCAAGCATTTCAAACAGGCTATAAGGACTTTGATGAAGTGGAATATGTGCCCAGAATAGTGTATAGAGGCGCTTATCATACAGCTTGGTCTGGAAAGCCTGGCGCCTCCATGAACTGTGAGTATGAGTACGTGAAAACGCTTTTCAAATATTGGTTAATGTCCCTATGCTATGACCGCATGGCGTGGGCGATGAAAGAAGCATTTAACAAGCCTGTGTTCATAAAATTCAATCATATTGAACCCGACTTTTTGGCTGAGAGGGCCAGCGGCGGATACCGAGCCTCCAGGCTGAATCCCATAGACATTCTAGGAATCGACATTTATCCCCTAGGCTATCCCAACACGCCATTAAAGAACCCTCTTGAGAAACTTTCCCTTTTCATGTACGAAGCTGCCAACATAATATTGCTTGGAATAGCCAATAATAAGCCAGCGTGGATAACGGAATACGCATGTGGAAAAAGCCGGTCCTACCGCAGGGAAACTGCGAGGCTAACTGAGTTGGTTAACCTCGCCTTCTTCGGAATGGGAATACCTCAGACCCACTATTGGGCGGTCGCACCTTCGGGGGATGAAGAAAAGTCCGAAAACCCCTATTGTCCACGGGCAAGGAAGTATGAGGACAGAGTTCTGCCGACAATCCGAATCTTAGGTAAGCTGACTAAAGAGTACACTCAATATAGAGTGAAAACTCCGAGTTTAGAGATTTTTTTGGCATATCCAGACAAGGACGCTTTCCTTCGGCATGCGACGAAAGATCAGTTTATGACCCGTCTTCTTCAAGCATTAGGCACGGAGTTGATAGAGCGGGGCTACACCGTAGTTCACGAAGTCCTCACAAAGGAGGCTTGCGAAAAGGCGAAAATGGTTGTCATTTACGACGGCTACTACATCAGCGACGAAGACAAGGAACTCTTGAGGAACTTGAAAAAGCCGTTAATAATCTTTGGACACTGCTTCCCCGCTAATCCACCGTTTGGAACGTGCAGGAAGATCAATGAGAGCTCAAACCCGTTCTCCTTTCCCACAGAAGCAACGATCACGCTGGGAGAAATGCAGTTCAACCCTGCGGAAACCGTAGCAGTGAATAGCCCCCCTGGAGCCACAGTTTACGATACTAGAGTACATGAAGGCAGAGAATACCAACCAGTTTTTAGCGTTGGAAAAACACTAATTTTCGGTCATTTACTCAAGGATGTTCAGCAGTACGCAGACGTTATCGAGTGGTGGTATCAGAAGTGCGAGGCTCAGGATGATCCCCCTAAGATTTTGAGGGTGGACGTGAAGCCGAGGGATAAGAGATGCGACTGCACCGTCGTAGCCGCAGACGACACGGGAATCGAGAACGTTGAGGTTCTTTTCAAAACAGGAGATAAGACCGAGAAGGTAAAGGCTCACAGAATAGGACCTTTGACGTGTCATGTAGAGATAAGCTATGAAAGGAATGCTAAGTGTATAATTAAGGTGATAGACGCAAGGGGTCAAAGCGCAACGAAGACGGTAGAGTTGAGTTGAAGGCTGAAATACCTTGTTCATTAAGGTCCACAAAAAGAGAGTGGCTGGTACACATAAAATTTCTTGATAGGAAGGATGTTGACGGTATGTTTATTAAAGTGAAGCATAAAGTCGATTAGTCAAATGGTCATAAGGAACCGCTAAGTTAGTATAGCCCGTCAGATGGAGGATGAAACTTACGCCCGCAAAACATGTTAACCTCAATTCACTTTTCATATCCTTAATCCTAGGAGAGCTCCTCCTTGCAGTTGCTTTATTCTCTCCTTTGCTCTACACCAGTTCTGAGGGACGCATTTACTCCGAAGCCGAATCTTCGTTTACACCCGTTTTCCAGAAGGGAATGTCCTACGTGAGTTGGCCACCCATGTTTGAAAGCAACGATTCTGATGAATCCTTACGCCGCTTAAGCTTGACGAACACGGAGTGGGTTGCCATCTGCCCCTTTTGGTATCAAGACACCATACACTCCAAGGAGATTTATCCTGCATATAACACGCCAAGTAATGAATCGGTCGCGCATGCTATTAATAGGGCTCATGAGTTGGGCATGAAGGTTATGTTGAAGCCCATGGTCGATCCTCTAGACGGTCATTGGAGAGGAGAAATCCCTCCGTCTGATGCATGGTTTGCCAGCTACGCCAACTTCATCAACTTCTGGGCTGAGTTCTCCAAAGAGCACGAAGTAGAAATGCTCTGTATTGGTTGCGAGTTTCGGGCAACAGAACCGCAGGAATCCAATTGGGAGAGCATCGTCGCTGGAGTTCGTGAAAGGTATTCTGGTCCACTTACCTACGCCGCTGCAGACTATAAAAATGTCGAGTGGTGGGATTCCCTAGACTACGTAGGCATAGAAGCCTACTTTTCACTGACAGATAAGAACAATCCCACCTTGGAGGAGCTGAAGCAGGCATGGTCAATGCGCGCCGATAGCATAGAGACATGGCAATCAACCGTGCAAAAGCCAGTTATATTCACGGAGATCGGTTATCGCAGCGGCGACGGGGCTAACAGGCGGCCTGAGGACTATCAAACTCGTTTGAACGTCGATCTTCAAGAACAGGTTGACTGCTACGAGGCTGCCTTCCAAACTCTTTTGGGTAGGAATTGGTTCTACGGCTTTTACTGGTGGAACTGGGAAACCCGTCCGAATGCGGGTGGAACTTATCACGCTGGTTTCACTCCCCAAAACAAGCCCGCGGAAGAGACCATTCGAAAATGGTACGCTTTACCAGTATTTGCAAGTTTAAGCAAAGAAGAATACTCATTGAAGGAGGAGGCGCTCCTGACGTTACGAGTTCTCAGCCCAAATTATTCGAATACCATTAAGGTGCAGTACGAGGTAAGTAGGGACGGCAGCCTAGTAAAAAACGATAGCGTTGAAGT
>JBBIVD010000107.1:0-4514 GCA_037439925.1 Candidatus Bathyarchaeota archaeon | reverse complement strand
GCCATACTTCCTAGCGGGTCTAATCGTGGTCAGCTATGTGGAAGCCTTCCTGCCAGAACACATTGTGGAAAACTACTTAACCGGCGTTCGCGGCATACTCTTAGCTTCAGTTATAGGCGGTCCACTATATACGCCAACTCTGGTCGAGATTGTGCTCGGCCGAGGCTTAATGGATTTAGGCATGTCTAAGGCAGCTATGCTTTCGTGGCTTATGGGACAACCCTACGATATACCCAACATGGTGGCAACCTCTAGAATAGTCAAGTGGAAAGTCGTCTTAACATACGCATTAATCGCCTGGACATTCAGCGTCATTGGAGGCCTAACCTATGGGCTGTTCCTCGGCAGACTCTAGCCTAAACAAAAATGAAAATATTAAAAATTAAAGTGACTTAATCATGAGAAGGTGATGGCTGAATGATAATAGAGATTTTCGGACCAGAACCGCCTTGTTCCCGATGCATAAGGACCCTTGAAATCGTGAAACAGGCCGTTTCTGAATTGCAATTGCAAAACTGCACAATCTCGAAGATAAATGCGTACTCTCCCTCAACCACACAGAAATATGGTCTCGTATTCACTCCAGCGGTCGCCATAGACGGAAAAGTTATAATCGCAGGCAGAATCCCAAGCGTGGACGAGATAAAGCGACGCCTGCTTGCGGACGCTCAACTCAAAGGAAAATGAGGAAACATCGTTGAGCCAAATCCAAAGAAAAAGAGTAATACAACGGTTAGAAAGACTTGTCCAATTAGGCTCATCTCCTGCCAATACAGTTGAAACACTTGTAACAGACCTTAAAACCATGGTCGACAAAGTGGCTGACGAGAAAACTGCCACAAGAGAGGCGAGGCTCTTCAGGGCTCTCGCCGATCCTACGCGCATAAGAACCTTAAAACTTTTATCCCTTCGTGACATGTGTGTTTGCGAAATCATGGTAGCCCTAAATTTAACTCAGCCCACTGCCTCTCATCATTTGGGTATACTTGAAAATGTTGGTTTAATAAGTCATAGGCGTGAAGGAAAATGGATATTCTACAGCTTGCAAAATAAGCTAATAATGAAGTTAATTGAGAAGTTGCGGATGGAACGGGCATGAAAAAAGAAAGTAATGAGAGTTGTGCGTGCACTCAGAAAATGATTGATCTACTTCGGGCGGGTTCGTCTAAAAAGTCTTCGTTGAAGAAGATTGTCTGCGCAGGGTGCGGAAAGATTTTTTGGGCTAACTTCGATAGGCAATATTGCTTCGACTGCGAACAGAAGCAGACATCATAAACGAGCTGTTGAGGCTCAAAGGATTTGGGAAGGATCATCCGATTAAAGACTTGGAATGAATTTAAAGAATTGGCAGCGACTTCACATCCGAAGAGCATTCTCTATTTTTTGCAGAGGGCTCCGCTTTCAAATCCGCCCGTAGCCCTAAGGCTTGTTTTCGCCTCCGAAGATAAACAATACGTGTTCATTGACTACGGCGAGGGAAAAACGTTAAGGCAGACGAAAATTCCCGTCGTCTTCACAGAAAAAGGAGAAGCCTACGTCAGGGATGAGGACGTTAAACAATTCGTAGCCGCCGAGCTAAAAAGAAAAGACCTTCCAGTTTTAACGCCCGTCTGGAGAATGGAATGGCGATAGACTCATTTATTAAAAACTTCAAAAAGTTCGTCTTCGTTTTCCCTTAAAACCTCGTAGGCACTTTCCTCGCATTTATCCCAAGGCACATTAACATACTTCGCTACCACGTTTTCCCTCACTTTCAAGCTCGCATGCTTACCATCAGCCCCACGGAATGTAGCAGCTATTCCATCGCCTTTTCTAATGGTTACGGCTTTATCTCCGACAATAGCCCTTATCCCATCAGCAGCACACAGATAGGGAACCCTGTTTACGGACTCGAACTCGCAGCCCTGAGGCTTTCCGCCCAAAAGTCTCTCAGCCACTAAACCCATCCTCAAGCCGAAAACCAGGAAAGGACCCAAATGACCATGAATACCGACGGCCTTCTCCAACAATTCTTTAGGCACCAACCAAAAAGCCTCCTATCTCGAAATTTTCGCTGGCAATATTCCCCTAGCCCTCAGTCCACCGACCAGAGCCGAGCCGATTAAGCCGCCGATTAAGCCGCCGATAGCGTGTAATCCAGCCCATCCCAGGACTCCTCCCCACTTCGCCAAAGCTGGACTAGCCATGAAGAACGTGCCTATAATGTATCCTGCGAAAGCCGCTGAAATTATCGAGATCGGTATCATACTTGCAATTGTATTGATTTGACTCTTGAAGGAATTGTCATATCCAACGAGTTTAGTTAGCCCGTCGAAAAGGACGCTTGCCGCAGTGAAGCCTAAAAAATGAAAACCTCCAGGATTGAAAAGGAAGTTTATAAGTGTAGCCACAAGGCCAATTATTGTAATCACTCCGATTTTTCTCACCCACCAAGCAGCCAAGGTCAGCACTGAAAAGCCTATGAGGTCACATAAGAAGGGAAGTCCGAAGGCACGGAAGAATATGGGCGCAAAAACTGAGTTCAACACGCCCCATAAAGCTGCGCAAATGGCTATAGCCGCCACGTCGCGACTGTTTAAGTAGGTCATGGCTTTTCTCCTTAGTAATACTTTTCTGTAAGATAGTAATACTAATTATTTAAGCTTTTCTGCGGTTCATAAATTTAAACGACAAGTATATAACAGCGTTATGACTAAAGTTCGTCCATGGAAAAATTCGTCTACTTAGACAACGCGACCACGACAAGGCTCGACCCTGAAGTTCTCAAGGCTATGGAACCCTATTTCCTAGACTACTATGGGCTTCCAACCACTGAGTACGGTCACTCCTTCGGTTTAAGGGCGAAGGAAGCCCTAGAAGAGGCTAGGGAAAAAATTGCGAGAAGCATTGGAGCTAAGCCTGAAGAAATCGTTTTCACTTCTGGAGCGACTGAAAGCAATAATTTGGCAATAAAAGGTTTAGCCTTAGCCAGCAAAGGGAAAAAACACCTGGTAACATCGAAGATTGAGCACACGTCCATACTGAACGTGTTTAAGTCCTTGGAAAAAACACAGGGCTTTAAGGCGAGCTATTTAAGCGTCGATGAAGAAGGCTTTTTGGACTTGGAGCAATTAAAAAACGAAATCACTAAAGAAACCCTGCTTGTCTCCATTCAACATGCGAACCAAGAGATAGGGACCATACAAGACATTAGGGAAATAGGCGAAATATGCCGAGAGAAAGAAGTTTTGTTCCATGTGGACGCCGCGCAAAGCTTCACGAAACTCCAAATCAACGTTAAAGAAATGAACATAGACCTACTTTCCGTTTCAAGCCATAAGATTCACGGTCCGAAGGGGATAGGCGCCCTATATGTGAAAGAGGGTGTAAGCCTAAAGCCGCTTCTAGAAGGAGCTTATCACGAGTTCGGTTTAAGGGCTGGAGCTGAAAACATTCCTGGAGCCGTCGGCTTCGGGAAGGCAGTTGAACTTACAAATGATAAACACGTAGCCCACATGGAAAAGCTCAGAGACCACCTAATAGAAGGCTTGCTCGAAACACCAGATTCGAGGCTCAACGGTCCTAGGAGAAAGGGAAGACTATGCAACAATGTTAATATAACCTTCAAATACGTGGAGGGCGAGTCCGTGCTCCTACACCTAGACATGAGGGGCATAATTGTTACCACGGGTTCAGCGTGTTTCAGCCGAACCTTAGAGCCTAGCCACGTTATCCTCGCCCTAGGACTAAAACACGAGGATGCACATGGCTCTGTCAGATTCTCTTTAAGCAAGTTTAACACCATGGATGAAATCGAATACACCATTGAAAACGTGAAGGACGTTGTGCAGCAGCTTAGGGGAATAAGCCCAGTAGGGAGATGAAAGCGCGTGTCTTCGATTTATGAGCGGATGTATTCGCCCAAGCTTATGGAGCTTTTCAAGAATCCGAAGAACGTGGGAGAAATGTCAGACGCCGACGTGAAAGTAACCGAAGGAAGCCTAGCGTGCGGAGACATGATCACCATATTCCTAAAAATCGATAAGGACACGCATACAATAACAGACATTAAGTTTCTTTCCTACGGCTGCGCGGCTAACATAGCAACTACGTCCCTCATGACGGAGATGGTTAAGGGAAAAACCATAGAAGAGGCGAAGAAACTGACCTTCAAGGAAATCGCCGAAGAAATCGGCGGCTTGCCCACAGTGAAGATGCACTGCGCTGTACTCTCTGTTGACGGCTTGCAGTCGGCGATTAGGGCTTATGAAGAGAAGCATGGCTTAGTGAAGATTCCCAAGGTGGATGAAAGCTTTGTTAGGAGCAAGTTAAGGCACGTTATGAACCCGAAATTAGGGAGGGACATCGTTTCAACGGGCATGGTCCAGAAAATAAGGATAGAGGAAGGCAAAATCGAGATAGACCTAGACACGTCGCGGGCAGGAGAATTCGAAAACTACATTCTCGAGGAAGTGAACGAGAGGCTTAAGGGCTTACCAACCGTAAAAGAAGTGAAAATTAATCCAATGAAAGAG
>JBBIVD010000106.1:0-4601 GCA_037439925.1 Candidatus Bathyarchaeota archaeon | reverse complement strand
GTTCAAATAAAACTTTTGCAGTAATTTAGTACCACCCAACTTCCGCCACCTGCTCGATTATTCTTCGATCAGCCCAAAAATCACGGAAACGCTAACATTGGTTCTAAGCATGGTTCCCCCAGCGTAGTTGACAAGCCAATCGTGGTACTACTTGCGATACTGCTTTTAAAAATTATCAACATGCAGATATATCTCAAACTATAAATTTCTCCATTTATTCATGTGCCATATCATTAAAAACCCTGCTAAACCGAAAAATTAATTAAACTTGGATTTAACAGAATGATCACTAAAATTTTACACAATTTGGTCAAGGCGACTTCAAAATTGTTTCCCTTAAAATCAAGTTATCAAGCACAAGCGGAAAATTTATTTTACGATAGTGCTCTTGGCGATAATAACCGCTCTGATAATAATAGGTCTACCATATGAGGAGAGCGAGCAAATGCTAAAGGCAGAGATAAAAGTTGAAACAAAGGATAAAGTAGGTGAGATTGACCCTAAAATTTATGGTCATTTCATTGAGCATTTGGGAAGATGCATCTACGGTGGAATATGGGTCGGAGAAAATTCACCGATACCTAATTTGAGAGGAATGCGATTAGACGTACTGGAAGCTGTCAAAGCAATAGACCCGCCTATAATAAGGTGGCCTGGAGGCTGTTTCGCCGACACATATCATTGGAAAGACGGGATCGGGCCTAGAGATCAAAGACCCACACGTCCAAACCTTGCTTGGGGAGGGACGGAATCTAACCAGTTTGGAACCGACGAATTCATTAAATTCTGCCGCGAAGTAGGAGCTGAGCCCTGCATCACTGTGAATGTTGGGTCGGGCACACCTGAAGAAGCAGCTCAGTGGGTAGAATACTGTAACGGAGATAACAGTACAACTTACGGTAAGCGTAGGGCAGAATACGGTCATCCTGAACCTTACAATGTGAAATACTGGGGAATCGGAAATGAACTGTATGGTGAATGGGAAAAAGGCCACATGAACAAAACGCAGTACGCTCAGACGACTGTGAATTTTGCTGAGGCGATGAGAAGCGTTGATCCATCAATAAAACTCATTGCTGTAGGATATTATGGAACTGCCGGCGAACCCGCATCTTGGAATAGGGAAGTGCTAAAAACTGCGGGAAGTTACATTGACTACTTGTCACTCCACGCCTACTGCTACAAACCTTCATACAATGATTACTCTAACATTGTGAATTATCCGTTAGGAGTAGAAAACACTTTGAAGGAAACGATAAAGCTAATCAACTCTATTGTAGCAGAAGAAAACCTGGGAAAGGAGATTAAAATATCGTTCGATGAGTGGAACGTTTGGTATTCGGAAGCAACTGGGGAAAACGGTTTAATGCAAACCGCACGGTTGTGCGACGGTTTATTTGCAGCAGGTATGTTCCATATGTTCCACAGGTTATCTGACAATATAACTATAGCGAATCTTGCACAGCTGGTAAATGCGTTACCAGCAATAGTGACCAATAATGAAGGAGAACTTTATGTTAACCCAATCTACCTCGCTTTCAAACTCTATAGGCATAATACTGGAAGAATAGTATTGAAAACATTAACAACCGGCGTCTCTAATATCTTTTTAGATGTTTCCGCAACGACGGATGAAGATGGAAACCATCTTTACCTAGCCGTAATCAATAAAGATCGGACTAAAAAAGTAAATGCAAGCATTTCGCTGAAAGACTTTAAACCTAAGCAAACATGCGAAGTATTTCAATTAAACGGACCAAGCTGGGATTCTAAAAATAATTTTTCGTCGCCAGACACCGTCAAAATCACCAACAAGACTGTAACCCTAGACGTTACTGACGAATCCTTCGTCTACAAATTTGAGCCCCATTCAGCAACCATTTTAGTACTGGAGAGAAGCACAACCAACCTTATAACCATGCCTGTTTGCGCATCTCACCAAGGTATTGGCGGAGAAATCCAGCTTACTGATGCCCTTCGGTTCAGCTTAGTTCCGACGAAGTTAGACTTGACATCGGCAGCCCAGAAAACCTACTGAAAAACCTTGAACTTTCCTTATCAGCAGAATTTAGAAACGTTCTGAAAGGAAAATTTAGCGTTACTCAGCTTCTGTCTCGGCTTCGCTTTCTTCTCCAGCCTTTTCAGCGACGACTTCGGCTTCAGCGAATCGTCGACTTATCCTCGTTACTTTAATTCGCACGTGGTCGCCAGGCTTAGTGTTTGGAACAAAGGTTACTAGACCCTTGATGCGTGCTATGCCTTCTCCTCGACGGCTCGTCTCCTGAATCTCCACATCGTACTCTTTTCCCAATTCAACGGGCTTAGGAGGAAACGGTCTGCCGAAACTCCTTTCCCTATATGGTCTCCCTCTTCTCTCCATTTTTTCACCTCACCATCATTTTATGGTCAAAACTTTCCTTCGAGTCTTTCCCTTCTATCTTTACCCAATTCTTTCCGCGATGGCGAACTTGTACCTCACATCAGCGATCTTAACCTTCAAGTGTTCCCCAACCCTTGCTTTTGGCACAAAAATTGGGAAGCCTTCAACTATGGCCACTCCGTCGCCTCTGCTGCCTAATTTGGCTATAATCACGTTGATTTCTTGTCCTTCCCTCACTGGAGCCATTCGAGGAGTAGACTCAGAGCGGAACTTCAGTCTTTTAGATCTTCTAAGTCTTCGATCCACACGTCTCGTTCTTTCTGGAAGCCTTCTCGGCATCTACTCGTTCGTCCTTCTCGCGGAACCAGCCACCAAAAAGGAACCAGCGGCGTAGCAGAGGCAACTACGAACGTAGCTCCTTTTGGCAAGCCAGCGAAAATGAGAAACGTCAACGTTACATATAAAAGTTTTGTAAATCAAACGCATAGATGAAAGCTCAAATTCCAAGGAAAAATCTTAATAAAAACCTGACCGCATATACAGTAACGGAAACGGCTACGGCCTTTTTCCACGAAATTTCATACATGGAATGTATTGCAATTACGAAGAGGGCTACCATCCATACATCGACTACGTACCGAACTAACGTTAAGAACGTGAATGCCCAGTTCCACGATTCTGGAGGGTAAATCTGGCTCAATAAATCACTTGCGGCTTTCTTAGTCGCCTCCGTTGCCTCCTGCGGAAGTCTCCCTGCTTGTGCTTCCAAGGGTATTTTCACTGATGAGAACGACGAGAACAGCGGAATGCCCATCAGAGGATAAACCATAACAACAGAAAATGCGTATCCAATGACGATGAAAAGTTCACTTAAAGTGCCCACCTCTTCACGAATCCCTCTGAGGAGCAGATAGAGGAGGACAGCGTAAATGATCCAATCAAAAAAGAAACTAAAAACCCAGCCCACCAAGGGCAGGAAAAGCAATCCGCTTATCCCCACCGTAAGAAGCGACATGTATTCTCTTGGAACTAGTCCAAGCATTACATATTGGCTTGAATTGTCGCCAGCTTTGCTAAAAACAATTTTATCAATTACGGTGAAGGCTTTGCTAGTGTTGTAAGCCTTATTGTTTTCGAGGATGGTTACATTGTCTTCGATTTCGCCGTTCGTAACGTCCTTCCCATAAACTGTCACAGTGTCCGATCCGCTCGTCCAGTTGAGAGTGAAAATACTTATGTTACGCGGAGTAGGCTCAGGGACTGTGAGGTTTACGTTGATTTCGTAGGGTTCGGCGCTCGGAATGCGTTCATAACTAAGTACAGGATATTCAATGTAAACTTTTGAGGCACTAATATATTGTACACAAGCTGTTGAGAGTAAGGTGATCACTAAGATTAGGAGAGGCCCCTTATAATCTGGCTTCTCGACTATCTTCTTGAACGCTTCAATCGGAGAAACCAAAACCCTAAACGCATCAAAAAACGTCAATTCTCCACCACTTTTTCATGTCGTATTACTCTTCTTCGTTTTTAGCGTCTTCTCCTCAGAACCGCCATAATTAGTGCATAAGTTTGTTAAAGTCCGATTTTAAATCTTCTGTAAGTTTCGTAGTCCACATACTCTATATACTTGTTTTCAATTTGATGTTGAACATTGAATTTTTGCCGATGCCTTTTCTCCTCTATTTGGTTTGTTGTTATTAGCGAATATGCGTCGCTTCCTGCACCCGAGCCGTAACTAACAATGACTATTCTTTCATTCGGCTTAGCTTTGTCTAGAACAGCCGCTAATCCTATGGGCGAAGAGCCCGAGTAAGTGTTGCCGAACTTGGCGACCTGCAGACCCGGCATGTACTGTTCCTCTTTGAATCCTAGCGCTGTAGCCACTTTTATTGGGAAACGAATGTTAGGCTGGTGGGAAACAAAGTAGTTTACGTCACTGGGCTGAAGGTTCAATTTTTTCATCAGTTTTTCGCCCGCTTTAACAATGTGCTTAAAATAGGCTGGCTCGCCTGTGAATCGTCCCCCATGCCTCGGGTAGGGCTCACGGTCTCTTCTCCAGAAGTCAGGAGTATCTGACGTGCAGGAATACCATCCTTCCACCTCGGCTATTACGTCGCGCATGCCGAAAATGAAGGCTGAACCGCCGAAACCCACGAAGAAGTCCAGTTCTCCTCCGGGCTCGTCTCTCGGCGCCGCTTGAGAGTTGTCTGAACCTATG
>JBBIVD010000105.1:0-4608 GCA_037439925.1 Candidatus Bathyarchaeota archaeon | reverse complement strand
AGAGAAGCAGATTCTTTCTTCTAATGTAAACTTTATCTTAAGAAGCCTTGAAACGCTGGGAACAATGGATTCGTCTACTATGAGTTTCTTCTGATTAGTAAACACGTCTGTGACGTTTGAGTATTTGGTTAAGTGGGCTCCTGAGCTGCTGGCGGTTTGTACAGCTATTAGAGGCAGTTGTTTACCGCTGGATTTCTCAGACACTTTTCCGGTTCCGAAATAGTCATCGATTACTCCTCCGTAATTTGCCAGAACAAGGGCGGCTTTTGAGGCGTCGATGCAACTTCCTCCGCCTATGGCGATGACGCCGTCCCACTTCGATCTTGAAAGTTGATACGCTAATCTGTAGACGTCTTCTTTTGGGGTGTTAGGTCTGGCGCCTTCGAATACATCCGTGATACTTATGCCTTTCTTCGTCATAGAGCTGGTAACAGTGTCCAAAACTCCGCTTTTCTTGGCATGGCCACCCGCAATGATAACCATGTTCTTACCGAGTTTGGCAGCGTAATTACCCACCTCTTGCAATGCTCCTTCCCCGAATGCATAGCGGTCTCCTTTGAATCCCTTTAACAGTTCTTCAGCCCGTCTTTTCTCAGCTTCATTCATATTGCATCAGCTCTTAACTGTCTTTAAATTTCTGTAACCGCTATTCGGCTATAAAAAAGTTTATGGAATTTAACATCGAGGAATCACGTAAGGTCCTTCAGGTATTGCCATAATCCTCGGTTTCTCCTTAGAAACTACTTTTTTGGCGAAATTCAACGCTTCCTCCAAGGAAGAAGCTGGCTCCATCATCATATTCCGTATCACCTCATCTTTTACTCCCTCTGTGACCGTTACAACATGCGCCTTTTCTAGGATTCTGGCCATTACTTGTGCTTGCCATTGATCTGTAATGGGTTCGTTTTCCCTTATTTTTTTCAGCACTTCTTCGGGGCTTTTAGCTTCCTCCATTAATGTTTGGAATTCTTCGTGCCCGCCCAATCCTTCCCTACATTCTGCAACTATTATGATTACTCCATTGTTTTTCACTACTCTTTCAGCTGTCGCCATGCCTTTCACCGATTGATATAAGTCTCTGTCTAGGGGATAACCTCCGTTAGACGTAATTACAATGTCCGCATGATTCCGCAGTTCGACTTCCACATATTGATTCAGGAAATCTACAGCCTGCGCATGAGCTTTTATCGGATGCCCAGCAAACACTCCGGTGGTTTCTCCCTTATTGTTTATGGTAACGTTCACAATGAAGGATAAGTTAACAAATTTTGTGAATTCTACCATGTCCTGGTGTATCGGATTTCCATCTAAAATCCCGTAAGAAGCCTTAGGATGGCCTATCATTTTATAGCTGTGGTTATTAAAAATAGCCTTTTCTCCAGCTACAGCTGGAAGTACCGTCTTTCTTCCTCCACTGTAACCAGCGAAAAAATGGGGCTCAACCAACCCGACGCCTATCAAAGCATCACTTTTAGCCACTGCTCTGTTAACGATGGCAGGAGTCCCATGGGATGTCTTCGCACCTAGATTTACCAATTGTTCTTCATCAGTCGCAATATGATTAATGACATCGTATTCCTTGACCATATCTTCACCTAGCAATTCAACCATCTCTTCCTTAGATGCGCCTCTATGCAGTCCGTTACCGATCAAAATTTCTAATTCATCGGGTGCACATGTTTCTAATTCCTCTAGAATCGGAGGAAGAATCTCTTTAGTGGGACAAGCCCTAGTTACGTCTGGTACTATGATGCAGAGGTTCTTTTTTCCGTTTAGAAGGTGGTTTAAAGGTTCGCTTCGTATCGGTTCTCTAAGGGCTTTTTTCACGGCTTCTTTTAAATCTGGCACAGGTGTGGAAGGGCGAGAAACGACCAGCTCCAAATTCTCTTTGGGAATCTCTGTTTTTACAAAATCTTTTCCGTATGGAAACTTCAACAACATTTTATCGTTGAATACCTCCGCCGTTTAATTTTAATGTTTCCTATTAAAATAAAATACTCGGTTAAAGCCCATCATCACGTTTCTAAATTCCTATCGCCCCATCAGTTCATGTTCTTCAATGATCTGCACGGGTGTTTTATACTTAAAACTATGATGCGCTAATTATGTAAAGGTGACGCTAAAGCCCTTCTATTTTGATTATGCGTCGTTTTTCAAGTCGTCTTATGGCGTCGAGAAACTCGCTTTTCCGCTTTCCACTCAGCCTAAAGTGTTGCAGCATCTCTCTTACCGGTATTTTTACTCGTCCGCATGTTCTGAACTGCTTCCTCAAGTAATCTACGACTAGGCGCTCTACTTTTCCGCATTTCCAAGTCGTGTTCCGAAGAAGAACTGCTATTGCCTTAATCATCCTCGCGGTCTTCCCTTCAAGCCGCTCCACCATGTATTTCTCCCTAAAGCCTAGCTGATACAATGTTTATCAATTTAACTTTTTACCTTGCAAGTTTAGTATGAAAGCCTTTTAAATTGTAAATTGGCTAGAATTCTGGGATTTTATGTAGCAGCATCCCTTCAATGGTGACTGGTGTTGTCCTCTGCGCTACACTGTATGCCTCAGTAAGCTTGGATTCTCGCTCAGCGTAGATTTCGACCAAAACATCGTCCTTCTTTACCTTATATCCTCTCTTCCAACGTAAGAAAACACCAGCCCCCTTCTCAATCGGGGCCCCAGCAGCCTGCGCAATGGAAGTTATAGCCGCATTGTTCACATTGGTTACGAAGCCGTCGCAGGGCGCTTTTATGGCAATGCGATACTCCCCTACAGGGATGTCTTCAGGTTTAATGTTAGGGTTCCCGCCTTGAGCCTCAATGATTTCCCTCATTTTCTTGAGCGCCTTCCCTGACGAGAGGATGTCTCTTGCGACTTCCTTTCCACGGTTTTGCGGTGCAATTCCTCCCATTTCAAGAAGCATACCCGCTAATGCCGTTGATTTTTCAATTAGGCTCGCTGGGCCGTCGCCTTGCAGTGCTAGAAGAGCTTCACGGGCTTCCAGCGCAGGTCCGACGGTGTGTCCCACTGGTTGTCCGCCGTAGGTTACGCCGCATTGAACCCATATTTTGAAGCGTTCGCCTAGTTCCACGAAGCTTTGGGCGAGTTTTCGGGCTTCCTCTATGGTTTCGACTTTTACCCCCGGACCCATTGGAATGTCGATTACAACGCAGTCTGCTCCCACCGCCTTCTTCTTAGCCATTATGCTAGCGAGCATTTGGCCGCGTGGATCGATGCCTAATGGGTGTTCAACTCGGATTAGGATGTCGTCCGCTGGAGCTATGCCCAACTTTCCGCCCCAGACAATGGCGCCGCCCGCCTTTAACGCTATTTCCTTTAGTTCGGCTGCGTTGAATTCCACGTTGGCGAGCACTTCCATGGTGTCCGCTGTACCTGAAGGACTAGTGATTGCGCGGCTGCTAGTCTTTGGGATGAGTAAGCCAGCGGCTGCCACAATTGGGACGATGAGTAGGGTTACTTTGTTGCCTGGCACGCCTCCTACGCTGTGTTTGTCGTAGCATGGGCGCCCGAAGTCGATGGTGGTCCCGGTTTCAACCATCGCCCGTGTCAGATGCTCAATTTCGTCCATGCTCATGCCTTGATATTTCTCCGCCATAAGGAAGGCGGCTGTCTCTAATTCGCTTAGATCGTGGTCCACGACATCTTGAATAATGCTGTAGATTTCGTCCTTCGTGAGCGGTTGCCCATTCGTTTTTTTGCGGATATACTGAACAGATTCTGGAACTTCTGCTAAAGCAACGGAAACGAGGCTGCCGTCCTTTATTTCGAAATGGTCTCGCAACTCCTTGAAAATGCCGATTTCGCCCGTTTGGAGGTAGGTGTCAGTTATGTCAACGAAAGCGGTGACCGCTTTTTCCCTATAATTGATTTTCACTCGATCATGAGAGAGTACGCCGTTTCTCTTGGCGTCTTCCTCATGTAACAAAACTAGGCGTCTGCCGACTGGAATGTTAATCAATTTCGCCTTAAGTTTCAACATTGTTGATCCTCTAAAACATTGAAGTGGTTTCATAACAAATTGTTCCATCTTAAAAATGTTACGCAAAGGCTAAAGCAACATAAAATTGGCATCCTTAACGCTTATTAGAGGTACATTTAAAATACGGTGACTGCCCATGGGGTTGTCGGCTTGGTGCTGAATGAAAAAATTGCGGAAGTTGTTCTCGACCCCGAAACAAGGCATATCGTAGGTTTAACTTTACATAAGCGCATTCGGTTCAAGTGCAAAAGATGCGCCACCTTCTGCTGTAAACTTGGTGGTCCTAAGCTCACTGAAAAGGATATTCAACGCATAAGGCGAGCTGGCTACAATATGGAAGAATTCTTTGAACCCGCTTCAAATAGCCTTAGAACTAGGGAAGATGGTTCATGCGTTTTCCTCAAGTTTGAGGCTGAAAAGAACGTTTACACGTGTAAAATCTATGATTCTAGGCCAGCCCTATGTAGGCTTTATCCCTTTGAATTCAATAAAAAAAGCCCTTATGCCTTCACGCTGAGGCTTATTCCCTGCTGTGACGGCTTAAATAGTCCAGAAGGTGAACTTATGGATGAAAAGTTTATTCGTGATAGTCTGCTTGAGGCTATGCTTGAAATTTTAG
>JBBIVD010000104.1:0-4715 GCA_037439925.1 Candidatus Bathyarchaeota archaeon | reverse complement strand
CAAGCCCATTGTCATTTACCGCGAAACCATCAGCCACGACTATAAAGGACCGGCTGTAATGGGTAAGAGCCCGAATAAGCACAGTCGGCTCTGGGTAACATTAGAAAAGTTATCCGACGAAGTGATTGAAGCAATAAAGATGGGAAAAATTTCTGAGATGCAGACCCGCGATGAGAGGCAAAGAATTCTCCGAACTGAATTCGGATGGGACACTGATGACGCACGGAACGTAATCGCCATCGAAGACACAAACATATTGGTCAACAGAATAAAAGGAAGACAATACGTTGAAGAAGTCTTAGACCACATAAAATCAGGCTTCCGAGAGGCAGTCCACAGCAGCGTCTTGGCAAAGGAGCAAGCCTGCGGATTAAAAGTAAACCTCGAAGACATCCAAGTCCACGAAGACCCCGTGCACAGAGGACCAGCACAAATCCTTCCCATGACTTGGCGTCCAATTTGGGCTTGCCTACTGCTAAGCGACCCCAAACTACTCGAGCCCATTCTGAGCTTTGAATGCAAGGTTCCCAGCGACTTCGTAAGCGCCGTGCTTTCAACAGTGCAGAAACGCCGCGGAAAAGTGCTAGACATGATCACCGAGGAAGACGTGATAATCGTTAAGGCGGAAATGCCCGTAGCCGAATCCTTCGGACTAGCCGAAGAACTGCGATCATCCACCCAAGGAAGAGCTTTCTGGGCAACCCAGTTTAGCCATTGGGCACCAGTGCCAGAGCAAATGCAGATGGACGTCATAAGGCAGATTCGAGAACGCAGAGGATTAGATCCAAATCCGCCGAGGGCTGAAGAATTCTTAGAAAGAGAATAGAAGCTTTTTCTCCACGGAGAAAAAGTTAAGAAACGATGTAGGCACTCATTTCCTGTTTATGTCACTCAACATTAACTTGTTACAGTGATCCAAGGTGTTATAGACATAGTTTTCGTGACAAATGGCTAAGGAGAGAAAGCATATGCAGAAAGAAATTAATACTTCCATTTCTCAGACCTGAATTTTCTTTTCAGCGGACAAAAGCATAAATCAGCCTTTTCATAAATAGACATAAGGACCAAAATATGTATTCCAGCGTTTTCAAAGATGAAAGCAAACTAGACATCAATTACATACCGCCAAGCCTACCCCATAGGGAGCGGCAACTCAAACTCCTAAGCCACTTTTTCCGTTTCGCCTTGGAAAGACCGGGAAAAATGGCGCAGCGTGTGCTAATCACGGGGAAAATCGGGACAGGAAAAACTGTTCTATCCCAAAGCTTTGGACTAAACATAGTTAAAGAAGCCCAGGAAAAGGGAATAAACCTCCAATATGTTCATGTTAACTGCCGCGAATGCAGAGGAAGTCTCTTCCAAATTCTGCAAAGGGCAGTCTTAAAATTTTATCCCCGCTTCCCTAGACGAGGCTTTTCAGCCTAGGAGCTACTACAAATGCTTATTCAGATTCTCGACAGTCGAAACGCCTACCTCATACTGGCAGTGGACGAACTGGAGGAACTCATCCGCAGCGCAGGATCAGACTCGGTCTACAGCTTAACTCGCGTTCAAGAAAGTAGACCAGAAGCCCCTCAAAGGCTTTCCCTCATATGCATACTCCGCGAGCAAGAATACCTAAACATGCTGGACCTAAGCACAAGGAGCACTCTTCAACGCAATGTCATCCACCTAGAAGAGTACTCAGTGCTGCAGCTTAGAGACATCTTAAATGATCGAATTATCCTAGCCTTCAGAGACGGAACAGTTTCCGGGCAGACCCTGAACTTCGTCGCCGAGTCAGCAGCCTCAGAGGGAGGCGATGCACGCTACGCCATTGAACTTTTATGGCGGGCTGGCAAATATGCAGACGCATCAGAATCACCGATAGTCTTGCCTGAACATGTTCGAAAGGCGGCTGTCAGCATTTATCCCGTTGTGCGAAGGGATGCTATTTCTGCTCTCAGTCTTCATGAGAAGCTCTTCCTCCTCGGCGTCGCTAGAAGCTTCAAGCAGACGGGAAGTGCCTACATATCCATGGGGGAGGCTGAAGACGCCTACGCCATTGTTTGTGAAGAATACGGTGAAAAGGGGCGGGGGCACACTCAACTCTGGAAGTATATAACGAACCTCTCAGCGTTGGGCATAGTTAAAACGGAAATCTCTGGCGCAGGGCGACGGGGAAAAACCACTCTCATTAGCCTGCCGAAGATCACGACTAATGATCTGGAACAAGAGTTAAGCAACCTTCTCTATAAAAAGAGAAGGTAAGGGGATGCTTATGACAATCGAGGATATTTTATCCTCGAAGGGACGGGTGAGAATTCTCAGGATTCTGGCGGAAATCGGGGAGCTGAACATTTCGGATATAGCTAGGCGCGCCGGACTCAACTATGCCGCAACTAATCAACATTTACAAGCCCTTGAAAACGCTGGCCTCGTGCAACATAAAAAATTTGGGAGAATACGCATCTTCCGCTTTAATGAGGAAAACGTTCGAGCGAGGACAGTTAAAAAACTTATAGATTTCTGGGACGCAAATAAATAAATCCAAATTAAGCCCAAGAATAAATAAGGTTTGCACAAAATGTTCCGCAAAGATTACGTTCAACGCATAAACGAATTTGAAAACGCCCTTGAGCGAGTTGCAGACGCAATACCACGCGAAGCCATATTCGAACGCACGCCACCAAAGGATTTGTGGAGTGGAATCGAAGCGCCGATAGCGCTCCTGAAAAATTTGGCGGAGGCCCTTAAGGCGTCTATGCTAATTCTGAAGCCGGAAAAAACACAGAATATTGAACGGCTCTTCGAGGGCATTATTCAACCTTTAAACGTCTTTAAGGAGATGCTATTCCAGAAGTCATCTGATCCGATTGCCAATTCAAGAGGCGCTCTCGAACATTTAAGGAGGGCGATGGTGGGCGGTTACGATTTTCTTGTTTTGGCAAAGGAAATTCGGGATAACCCTTCCCCAGCAATTGAGGAAATTTTGAAGTTAAGGGAAATTTATGGAGCGAAAGAGTATATATCGACTGTTCCAGCGCCTGAAACCCTTCACATAAGAATGATCGGTCTAGTTAAGCACGCGGAAGCGCTCGAAGCCTCATTAAAAAATCTCGAGAAGGCGCTGGATGAAGTAAAATTAAACTTAAACAAGATTCGGGAGGAAAGCCTCAAATTCCGTTCTGTTCCAGTTAGAGCCCCCGCCAAAATAGTGAAAAAGGCGCCGCCGACAAGCGTTAAACCGACGCCTCAGCCTTCGGTTTGACTGTGGTGAAAATTCCATGTCTATGGTGGATGTTACAGCCAAGCCAGAAGTTTATCGTGAAGCCACTGCTAAGGGAATAATTAAGTTGAGACCCGAAACCATAAGGCTGATTAAAGAGGGAAAAATCGAGAAGGGCGACCCCGTGCAGGCGGCGAAAATAGCCGGGGTCTTAGCGGCTAAAAAAACCAGCTCGCTGATTCCGTTATGTCACCCCATTCCCCTGACTAACGTAGAAATCGAAATAAAAACCGTTGATCAATCCGCTTTAGAGGTTGAAGCCACTGTTAAAACGAAGGCGCAGACTGGCGTGGAGATGGAAGCCCTTGTTGCAACTTCAACTGCTTTACTGACGATATGGGACATGACGAAACAGTACGAGAAGGACGCCAAGGGACGGTATCCTTACACCGCAATTGAGAGTATAAGCGTAAAACGTAAAGTAAAAGGGAAAAGAGAATGAGTGAAACCGCGGCGGAGCATAAGGCTGAGGCGCCTAAAAGCCTAAAATTCGCGGTTATTGTTTGCAGCACTTCCCGCTATGAAAAGTTCAAGTCAACGGGAAAAGTCGACGACCCGTCAGGCGACCTAATCACCCAGATTCTCCAGAAGCACGGGCATGTCGTCGTTTCCAGAACGATGGTTCCAGACGAAAAGTTCCTCATTGAACGAAGCGTAATCGAAGCCTTAGAATCGAGGGACGTAGACGTAATCATCAGCTGCGGCGGAACGGGAATAAGCCCAACGGACATAACCATCGAAACGATTCGACCGTTCATCGAAAAAGAGCTTCAAGGCTTCGGCGAAATCCTAAGGAAAATCAGTTACGAGCAGATCGGTTCAGCGGCTATTCTCACACGCACAGTTGCAGGCGTGTCAAAGGGAAAGGCAGTTTTCTGCTTGCCAGGCTCTCCTCAAGCTGTGTCCCTAGCTCTAGAAAGGCTTATACTTCCCGAGGCAGGGCATATTGTGAAACACGTCCGCGAAAGTTAGGAATGCCGATGATTTACGACAATTATGGAAGACCGACCGCTAACCTAAGGATTTCGGTTACTCAAAAATGCAATTTGAGGTGTCCCTATTGCCACAGAGAGGGACAAGCTTCCGCTTCGGCTGAAATGTCAGCTGACGAGATTGTAAGAATAACTCAGATAGCCCTCAGCCTAGGAGTTTCTAGAGTGAAATTAACTGGAGGCGAGCCTCTACTTCGACACGACATCGTTCAAATAGTTGAGGGAATAGCTAAGCTCCGTGGTTTACGCGACTTATCCATGACAACCAACGGGACGCTTCTGCCGTCTTTAGCGAATGAACTACATCAAAATGGGCTAATGCGCGTAAACATCAATATTCCAACATTAGATTCTGAAGTCTATCGGAAACTGACCGGCGGAAATTTGGCGGACGCCACAGAAGGCGTAAAAGCAGCCGTTAATTCTGGTTTTTACCCCGTTAAATTGAACATGCT
>JBBIVD010000103.1:0-4779 GCA_037439925.1 Candidatus Bathyarchaeota archaeon | reverse complement strand
TGAAACTATTTACGGCATAGTTTTACCTGACAATTATCGGGCTATTGATCTCATGAGGAGAATGGGGTTCACCTTCGAAAGTTTAAGCGACGGCACCATGAAAGGCACCCTCAACTTAAGAGAAGAGGTGCGAGAATAAATCTGCGTAAATTCCTCCGTTAGGAGTAACCCCCTGCCGTAGAAGAAGCAGTAATGTTTAAATATCGTTGTTGATATCAACTTCGCTATCGCTGGTGATACCATGTTTGAGAGTTTACCTCATCCGTTCAGACGTTGGATAAGGCATACGGCGGTTGTTCCGAAAGGGTTTCTGCGATGCCAAGTTCTCGAATTATTAAGCGAGAAGCCGATGTCGGGCTCTGAGATAATGAATGAAATTGAGAAGAAGACGAATGGATATTGGAAGCCGAGTCCAGGGTCGATTTATCCGCTTTTGGCTTGGCTTCAGGACAACGGTTATGTAAGGGAGTTGCCGACGGAGGAGGGAATGAAACGTTATATGCTTACGGACGCGGGTAAAACGCTTCTCGAGGAGCAGAGAAAGATAAAAATGAAGCTTAGGAAAGAAGCGAAGTTTTTCGATCCGCCTTTTTTGGGGGCTTTATGGTTCCGCATACCGCCAGAAAAAACCATTAAACTACGGGATTCCATGAAAAGGTTGTTTGTGGCTTTTTTCGAGCTTGGAAGTAAGTTAGAGGAGAATTTCTCGGAGCAGATCATAGAGGAAATGCGGAAGGTTTTTGATGAAACTGCGGAGAAACTCGAGGATATAGGTAGAAAACTGGAGAAGTGAGCGAATGAGCGGCGAAATAATCAAGGCTGAGGGGCTGACTAAGGTTTTCAATAAGAGCCTAATAGCGGTGGATCACGTAAGCTTCAGCGTTGAGAACGGGGAAATCTTCGGTTTTCTGGGTCCTAACGGCGCTGGAAAGACCACGACTATTAACATGCTGATAACCATTTTGAAGCCGACTGAAGGCACGGCTTCCGTGTGCGGATACGACATCATGAAGTATGCGAGCATGGTTAGAAACGTCATAGGCGTTGTGCCGCAGGAATACACAGCGGACGAGGACTTAACGGGCTATGAAAATATAATTTTATGCGCAGACTTGTACGGCATATCCCGCGATGTTTCCAAGAAACGTGCACTTGAGCTTTTGGAACTCGTTGAATTAACGGCGTTCAAGGACAAGAAGGTTGAAACCTATTCTGGCGGTATGCGTCGAAGACTTGAACTCGCATGTGGGCTTATCAATCGACCTAAGGTGCTTTTCCTAGACGAGCCCACGCTTGGCTTGGATGTTCAGACAAGAACCGCCACGTGGGATTATATTAGAAGGTTGAAGAAGGAATATGGCATGACGCTTTTCATGACCACGCATTATTTGGAGGAGGCGGACGCTCTCTGCGACCGCGTCGCCATAATCGACCATGGCAAAATGGTCGTGACGGGTGCTCCAAGCGAGCTTAAAGACAGCTTAGGCGGCGACATAATAACCATAAGCATAAAGGAAAACGCTGATGTAAGCGAGCTAATACGCGGTGTCGAACACGTTAAAGAGGTAAAAAACGAAAATGGCGCATATAGGATCAAGGTAGAGTCTGGAGAAATAACCGCTCCACTCATAATTGAAACGCTGAGGAAGAAAGGCTATACGGTGACCAAGCTTTCGCTCACCGAGCCGACGTTAAACGAGGTTTACCTCGAATACACTGGAAGAGCCATACGCGACACAGAAGAGTCCAAGGAATCCTTCATCTCGCAGAGAATAAGCCTAAGGAGGGCTAGAGGAAGAAGATGAGCGAGGCGAACGAGTATCATCCAAGCCTTCCACGGGGTTTATGGGCTCTAACAGTTAGAGAACTCAAAAAATGGTTGAAAGATCCAATGATGCTCCTAATGTTCGTGCTTCAGCCGTTAATATGGATGGGTCTTCTGGGCAAATCCATGAACATAGGTGCGCTTTTCTCGTCAGGCAATTTAGGCAATGTGGAAATGCCAGAAAAAATACCTGTTCCTGGAAATTGCGTTACACCTGAGGTTAGCGGAGTCATATACGTCAGCGGCGCATGGATTTCGCAGACACTTCGGCAAATGTTCTCCGACATAGGTGCAAAGGTTATGCAGAACACCTTCGGCGTCACTGACTATTTCAGCTATATGTCCGTCGGCATGATATCCATGATCATTATGACTACGACGATGTTCAGCGGCATGTCCATAGTTTGGGATAGGCGACTAGGGTTTTTGGACAAGGTGTTGAGCACTCCGGTTTCACGTGCAGCAATAATATTTTCGAAAGTCCTTAACGCAACCTTAAGGGCAATGTTCCAATCAACGGTAATTCTGGCACTCGCATACATATTCGGATTGCAGTTAAGCTCAACCTTCACCCTGTTTAACATACTTGGAGTTTACGCTTCAATATTCCTACTCAGCGTGGGGCTTTCATCAGTTTTCCTCGCAGTTTCCATAAGGTCGACCAGAATGGAGCGCCCAATGCAAATCGTAAACCTAATAATGATGCCACTAATGTTTGCGAGCAATACGTTTTATCCGATATCCATGATGCCAGAATGGATAAAAGCAATAGCGCGCGTGAACCCGCTCACCTACCTAACAGACGCAGTTAGGCAATTGACAATACTGCCATTAGACGCCACAGCCCTAATAATAGACTTCACATACCTCAGCACATTCGCAGCAGCCCTAGCGACAATAGGCATAGTGCTCTCATGGAAATACCTAAGCAAATAACGAAAGCCATTAACGCTTCAATTCTGCTTTGCTAATCAAAATAGAGAGTTCCTACCCAGATTTGTCGGACACCAATAAATTTCTTTTGTCAGACAATAAAGGACTAAGCCGCAGGAAAATTAGATGCATGGTGTATTTGGCGCCGGGAGTGGGATTTGAACCCACGAGACCCAGAAGGGTCACAGGCTTTCCAGCCTTGGGGCTCAAGGCCTGCGCTTTATCCACTCAGCCTACGGGACGTAAGACTAGGTCTTCATCATCCCGGCTTTTGTCCCGGCAATTTTATAGGGAAATGTGCGCGTTATTAAAAGTTCTTCTATCCTTTTCGTTAATTTCTATTTCCATAAAGGCTAAGATTTAAGTGATAGCTTATACGAAACTTTAAACCAGCTTTGGGAAGTTGAAGAGAACGTGAAGTGTCAATACTGTCAAGAGGAAACATTCCTTCCGTTTAGATGCCCCTTCTGCAGCGGATACTACTGTGTTCAGCATCGACTGCCGGAAAACCATGAATGCCCAGAATACTGGAAGACAAAGATTCCCCGTAGAGAGCCAGCTCCAATCGTTTTGGAAAGCCCAACCGAAAGAATCTTAGAGGAATATGTTCGCCCCATTGAAACCAAGCCGAGAACCACGGTTTTCTGGTTCAGCCTCACCGAACTTAAACACCTAGCCCTAGGCGCTCTACTTGTCATGGGCGTGGGCATGTCTCTGTTTTGGTCAATCCGCATGGCTTCGCCGTTAGTCCTAATGAGCCTCGCGGTTATCTTCACTTCATCCTTTTTGCTACATGAACTAGCCCACAAAATGACTGCCCAGCATTTCGGACTTTGGGCTGAGTTCCGATTAACCACCATAGGCGCCCTATTAACCCTAATTTCCATACTTTCCCCTTTTTTCAAAATCGTTTCCCCAGGAGCAGTGATGATCGCTGGAAGCGGAAGCCGAGAAAGCCTCGGAAAGATTTCCCTAGCCGGACCCTTAACCAACTTAATGCTTTCTAGCATATTTGTGGGGGTCGCGTCGCTTCCATTAGGTTACATTTGGATTGCCTTCGTCAGCAGCTTCATAAACGCCTTCATAGCCTTCTTCAATCTCATCCCCTTTGGAATATTTGACGGACAGAAGGTTTTTGAGTGGAATAAAGCAGTTTGGACCGCAGCCTTTCTCTTATCCTTATCATTGTTCATATGGGCTTTCATTAACGTCAAATGGGTATTTTAAAGACTTAATTTCTCTTTTACTATAGCTATTGGTGCTTAAGGCTACATGAGTTCTATGCTTACAAAGACCTCTTCAGGCACCCGAATTCTCATTATTCTTCGCATGACGCGTTCCTCAGCGTCGATGTCGATGAGGCGTTTGTGTATGCGCATTTCCCATTTATCCCATGTGGACGTTCCTTCGCCGCAAGGTGATTTAAGGACTGGCACCCGAAGTCGCTTAGTGGGCAAAGGTATGGGTCCAGCTATTTTTATTCCGGTTTTGTCGGCGATGGCCCTAAGTTCCTCGCATACTTCTTCAAGCTTCTTGTAATCGGTGCTGGTTAGCCGTATTCTCGCTTTTCTCACCATCGCCGCCTTTCTCCATTGGCGTTGCCCTTTTATCCACTCGCCTTAGTTTTAAATACTTTTTGTCCCTCTGCATCCTTATTAAACTGCCGAAATTACGTTTTAACGCTTGGAATTCAATGATTTCGGGTGACTCAAATATTGACATAACTCTTAAAAGTGACCGTTGCATCATTCTAAATGCTGAAATTTCGCTTAGAACGTCGGTTCAGCCAATGGGTGGAGAGGAGAGGCGGAGACTGATGCCCATAGACCTCGTTATGCAACTGTTATCGAAGAGTCTAAAGAGTAAAAATCCTCAGCTTGACTTATGGGGGCCGGACCAAAGGGTTCTGACCATAGCCCACCAAGACTTAGTGAACTACTTGAAAGTTCACTGGGGGCTTATGGGAAAGGAAACAGCCATGACTGAGTTAACGGATAGAATTTGCGGCTACTTTTATGAAA
>JBBIVD010000102.1:0-4788 GCA_037439925.1 Candidatus Bathyarchaeota archaeon | reverse complement strand
AATCCGTTTTCCTTTAGGGCTTCAACTGTTTTTACCACCTGATCTATCGTGGGGCTGAAGGAAACCATGGCTCCGCTTCCTTTTAGCGCCTCACGGGCATGTGGAACAACAAGCCAAGGGGTCGCCATGTCTAGGATAACGGCGTCCACGTCTTTTTCGTCGATTCCCTGCGTTACGTCCTTGTTTTTAAGGTCTACATACTCCGAAACCCCTGCTTTTTCCAGGTTTTTTAGGGCTGTTTCCATGAATTCTTCTCGAATTTCGTAACTGTAAACGTGCCCCGATGGCTTAACATAAAATGCTAGGGCGGTTGTGAGGGCTCCGGTTCCTGTGCCTGCTTCCACTACCTGACTGCCTGGTCCTATGCCGCTGAACATTACGATGAGCGCAATGTCTTTGGGGTATGTTATCTGAGTTTTTCTAAGCATTTTGAAAATGTAGTCCCGTAGCGTCGGCTTTAAAGCTAAGAAAATGGCTCCCATGCTGCTCTTCACCTGAGCGCCGTAATCCTTGCCGATTAGTTCGTCGAGTTTAACAAAGCCCTTATGAGTATGGAAAGTTTTTCCCGTTTCCACTTTAACCAGATATGTTCTCTTTCGATCGAGATAGAGAAGAACGCTGTCTCCTTCACGAATAGTCTGAGGCAAGTGAATACACCAGATTCCCCTCTTTTAATAGTAAGGGTTTTAGGCGAATTCCCGCTTAAATCATTTTAATGAAATACAGCCACTCTATTATTAAACAAGAATGGTGAAAAATTTGTCTAAAGGAGTAGTTAGGCGTTTTCTACCCTTCGTGGTTCCCGCCGAAGACCGCAAAGAAGCCTTCACAGACGAAATGGAGGCAGCGGCCGTTTTCTGCCTAGCTGAATCAGACAGAGACAAAGGAGGAGGCGTAATCTTCAAAAAGGGACCAGAGGAGTTAGCCTTCATAGCTGAGGCATATTACCCCCTTTGGTTAGTTCCTTGGATGAGGAAAACCCTGTTTTTCGATGGGTTCGGTTTGACAGCCCACACTTTATGCTATGAGGTGCTGCCTGACATCCAAGTGTTTGTTAATGAAGCTAAAGGAAGCTCAGAAACCCGTGAAGCTTTCTCAGCTTTTCTCTCTGAACATGTCAACTATTTTCAAGATTTTGCGAGCAGAGACGAAAAAACGTTGGAAGGATTAATAACGAGTTCAGAATTCATTCAAGACTTAGTCTCTTATCTTCCGAAAGCCGAGGAAATTAGGAGAGAGTCCCTTACGGATAAGATGATTTTGTCGCCTACCATCAACGAAGACGAAATCGCATCCTCTCTTCAAGAGCTCGCAAGCCTCAGAACAGCCTTGACCAGAGATATCGAAAGCCTTCATCAAGCCATGAAACTGGTTAGCGAATTAACCGAAAAGCATGTGAAAGCCCTTAGCTTAGAAGTCAAAGCAACCAAAAAGGAATTTGACAAAAAAATAGAGGCTGTTAGGCCTTCTGTTATGGAGGAAATAGGCAGAATCCGAGGGAAACACGATAAGGAAATCGTTGACGTTTCGAGAAGATTCGAACAGCAACTTCAGGCTTTACACCATGAACGCGTTAAAGCTGAGCAAAAGTGCAGACGCTTATCCGCTGAAATAGACCGTTGCGAAGCTAAGAGAAAAGCTTGCAAAATTCGCGGAGACGAAGCTGGTGAGCTTCAATGGAAGCAAGAAATAGAAGAACGCAAAGCTGAACTGTCGATGTTAGAGAAGGACATTGAGGATTGGGATAAAAAAATAGAAGAAGCTAATGCCGCCAAAACACTCCAAATCTCGAAGCTTAGAACGGAATACGACGCCAAAGTGGAAGCGGCGAAGAAAAGCCTAAGAGAAGTTGAGGCATCCCGTGAGGCTGAAGTTCGATTAATTGAACAGGAAATTGAAAAGTTGGAAGAATTATCCTCTACTATCGTGGATCAAATTCATAAATTGCTTGAGTTGAAGAGAGCAGCGCTTAAAGAATTTGAGGGAATAGGCATAGCGGAGAAGCGAATGGGCAACACGCTGGTGTATCTACCCCTCTACATTGCTTGTTATCAGGTGGAACTGAAAAAAAGATACGTGGTTTACGCTCCGTCCATAGTCGGCGGCATGGGAGTTCTCACACGATTAAAGGGCATTTTCGGCGCCGCAAAAATAAAATCGCTTCTTCAGCAACGTTCAAAATCCATAACGAATCTCCTTAATCAACTCACGACCTTGATTAGTCGAAGTCCAGTGTTCGAAAAAGAAATAGACGACGCAGGCATTCGAGCAAACATTTTGCGAACGAAGGAATCTCGCCTTAAAATAGAAAAGGGGCTAGGAGAATTAAGAAACGAGGGGTGGCTGTCGGAAAGCGAGCTTCAAGCGTTCAGCGAAGCCCTGAAGAAGCCCTAGTGCCTTATATTAATTATGTGCGTAATTTTGTCTACTAAGACGTGAAGCCCCATTTCCTTTACATGAAAGTTTAAAATTTTCAAAGCAAAAACGAAGCTAGCATACAATGTCAGTATATACTTAAATGTTTTTGACATGTTACAAAGGCAATAATACGAAGGCGGCGCTTCACCTTACATTTAGGTAGGTGAAGGTAACTTGCCAAAAGAATTTAGCGAAAGATGGGAAAAAAGCGCAGAGTATGAGCAGCCTCTCGGTGAAAGAATCAGGGAAGCCGTGCTTCCTTCAACTCCCTTGAGACAACGCCTCGATGTGGCAGTTAGACGCATTGAACTGCAAATGCAAAGGTTAGAGCAAGTTAATCAGCGCTTTAGCAGACGCGACAAATCTCTATTTGCACAAATTGTGGAAGCTTACTCGAAGCATGATATGCCGCGCGCCAACGTCTTCGCCAACGAACTGGCAGAACTAAGGAAAATGGAGCAGACAATAATGTACGCAAGCCTAGCCTTGGAGCAAATTGCCACTAGGCTTAAGACAGTAACTGAATTGGGCGACGTCCTGTCGGAACTAGCTCCAGCAATCGGTGTGTTAAGCGGTATAAAAAGAGGATTAACTGGGGTCCTTCCACAAGCCGAAAAGGAGTTCGACCAGATCGGAACATTAATGAACGGAATAATCATAGACGCAAGCCAAACCACTGAACTAAATGTAAACTTTGCAGTAGCCAACGAAGATGCACAGAAAATCCTAGAGGAAGCATCAGCCATCGCAGAGCAGAGGATGAAGGAGAAGTTCCCAGAGCTGCCAGCAAGCGTGCCCGTCGTAGGCGAAAAACTTCCAACCCAAAGCTCAACCTGAAATATCTGCTAAACATTAGAAGCCCGAAAAACCCAGTAATTCATTTCCCTCTTATTATTTCTAAAAATGTTAAATTTTGTATTCCTTTCCTTTTTCAGCGATTAAAATTTCGCTGCCTAAGTCTTTTATGAATTTTTGGAACAGCTCAGAACGTTCTCCATGAACTGGAAATATCTTTTTAGGCTTAATCGTTTTAAGGGCTTCCTTCAACTGTAATGGCATAATGTGCCCAGAAACATGGACGTGATACTGAGGCAAGCCACAGTGTTCTAACCACTTAATCAGCTTGTTAAAGTCGATTTCCATCTCCTCATTGACGGGCTCTGAAGCGGAAAGTATGTAGCAGCTTCCAGGATTAGGATTAATCTCAACGAGTTCGCCTAAATCATAGAAGGAAGTAGCCAAAATAACCTCGCTTTGAATTTCGGCTATCTCGGATGAATCGACCGCGTTGCCGATTTTCGAGACTTCCTGCTCCCATTTATAGTATTGTTTTTTGGCTTTCTGAAAGATTAACATGTTTTTATCCTTGAGACTTGGAACCTTTAAGTGCGGATCCCTGCTAAGCCTATTCAGCAAGTATGCCTGCCTTAAAGTTATGGCTAGGCGCCTACCGTTTCTTTTAGCTGCTTGATAAAAGGAGTTTAACCTGTCGACGTCTGCTCGTGCGAAGTCGGCGAGCACCAGGCCTGAAGCTTGCCCAACGATTCGGCTTACTTTATCTACGACTTCGTGCTCCGAAGAAACTTGGGCGCCAGTCAAGTTCGTCGTTTCAGAGATCATGACAACGGGCTCAGCCTCCTTTGCCTTTTGAATAAAGTCCTCGGTTAACTCGGGTTTAGTGCCATGAGATCGAAAGTCTCCAGTATAGACCACTGTGCCAGAAGAAGTGTGGATTATGAATCCATAGGCTCCTGGAACCGAATGGTCCACGTGAACGGGCTCCACTTCCACAGAGCCGAGCTTGACTTTGTCTCCAGTTCTGAAGGTTTTAAATTTGATGCCGTCGATGTCAAATTCGAAGCCTGTTTTCATCTCGTTCAGAGCTTCTAAAATCGTCGCTGTTGTTTCTCCGCAATAGATGGGAATTGATCTTTTTAGGAATGATACGTAGGCGGCATGGTCCATGTGCGAGTGGGAGACGAAGACTCCGTCGATTTCTGGTTTAGAGGCTTCAAATTCATAAACGCCCTTCAATTTCGGGAGAAGCCCTAACTCGAGCAGTTCTTTCTCGTTTCTGGGCGAGAGGAAAGGAGCCGAGTAAAACTGACTCCTCAAAGCGAAGGGCATACCGAAATCTAGGAAAAGTTTTACGTCACCATCCTTTAAGAGAACCTTGTTTCCGCCAACCTCGTTTACTCCGCCGTAAAAGGTTAAAGTCGTCTTCACTAGTTCTCACCCATTTTCCTACAAATGCTCGATATGGTTAAAATAACGTGCGGTGGCGTGAAAACGCTGAAAACTTTGGCGTACCGCGCGGACCCCGCCTTCTTCACGGTTTCCTTTCTCCCCCCAGCTTCTAGGTATCCCTCA
>JBBIVD010000101.1:0-4801 GCA_037439925.1 Candidatus Bathyarchaeota archaeon | reverse complement strand
TAACAAGAAGCAATATTCCAATAAGGTTGGCAGATGTCGGCGACGTTTCAAAAAGGGACGTCACAGAAGCAGCCGTTGTTAAGCAGCATGAACCCCTATACGGAGCTATACTAGCCTTTAACGTGAGAGCATTGCCAGACGCTGAAGAGGAAGCTAGGAGTCGAGGGATCCCCATATTCCAGCATAACGTCATTTACCACCTAATCGATAGCTACGCTCAATGGATGAAAAGCGAAAGGGACGCCCGCCTCCAAAGGGAATTCGACGCCCTAATTAAGCCTGGCAAAATTAAGCTTCTTCCAGGCTGTGTTTTTAGGAGGGCGAAGCCAGCCATCGTAGGCGTAGAAGTTCTGGCAGGGCAGATTAAGCCGAAATATCCATTGGTCAAAGAGGACGGTGTGGAATTAGGCGAAATTATGCAAATTCAAGACAGAGGAGAAGCTGTTCCAGAAGCTAAGGTAGGAGCACAGGTGGCTATCTCCCTGGATAAGCCGATTGTGGGAAGGCACATCCATGAAGGCGATGTGCTCTATGTGAAAATGCCTGAAGACCACGCAAAAACCCTACTAGCAAAGTTTCAAAATCGTTTATCCGCAGACGAATTTAACGCGTTAAACGAGCTTGTTAATTTGATGAGGAGCAAATCTCCATTCTGGGCAGCTTAAGTTCCTTCTCTGGCTACGGTTAGCGCTCGAATATAGTCGGCTGTGTCGTCGCAGCTGTCCGCGGTGTGCTCCATAGACTCTAAAAGGTCCTTCAGTATAATTAGCGCAGCTGGGTCAACGCTTCTGCCGTGTTTGAGGAGGAGCGCCTTTGTTTTCAGGTATTTTTCATCGACTTTTCCTTCTATTTGGTCGACTTTCTGCGAAAGCTCTCTGGCTTCCATTGGTTCGGCTCCGAGTTTTTCTAGGCTGCTTCGAAGGGCAGCGGCACAGTCCACTAGGTCTCTAGCCATTTCTACGTATGTGTTCCATATTTCCTGAGGGACCTCAGCCTCTGTTAATACTGTGATGCTTCTAGCTGAGTCCTTAACGTGATCAGCCATCACGTCCAGTCTCTTAACTAGGTGCATGATGTCTTCACGGTCTTTCGGGGGCAAGTTTCCCCTGGTTGCCTCTTCAAATACTGACCGCCTTAAGTTGTCGATTTCTTCCTCTACGAGGAAGAGCCTATCTACGCATTTTTTAGCCTCTTCTTTCTCTCCCTTCGAAACCGCTTTAATGGACCTTTCAAGGTCTGCGACTGTGTCGATGGCCAACGTCATCTCCCTATAGGCGAGGTCTAACACTTTGTTTCTGCGTCGTTCAGCAAACCAACGTTCCATTAAATTTGCCACCTGAAACCAATTTTACAATAGACGAACTGCTTAAAAAGTTATCCCGAACTTTCATAATGACACTATGCGATTTGCGGCACTAACCTATTATGCCTGTGGCTTCTGCAACCTGCTTAGCCGAATCGTAGTCGAGTTTTTTCTCTTCTAAAATTGTGTAGCGTTCAGGTCTGATAGTGCGTGCTTCAACTAGGGCTTGGATAATGTGTTCTGGCTCTATTCCCAGTTCCTCAGCCGTGGTTGGAGCGCCTACCTTCTCCAACGTGTCCTTAACGGTTTTCCAGTCGCCTCCCTGGAGATAAGCCATCATTATGGTTCCTACGCCGCATTGTTCTCCATGCATGGCTGGCTTAGGCGCAACGAGGTCTAGGGCGTGGCTGAATAGGTGTTCTGAGCCGCTGCAGGGTCGGCTGCTTCCAGCTATACTCATGGCTACGCCGCAGCTTATTAAAGCCTCTAATAGAATTCGTATGCCTTCTTCGTTTTGTGGTTTGATTGAATTTGCGTTTTCCATGACGAGTTTTGCGCTCATTAAGGCTAGGCTTGCGGCGTATTCGCCGTAATATTCTCCTTTAACTTTGTGGGCTAGTTCCCAGTCTCGAACGGCCGTGAACTTGGCTACGGCGTCTCCGCATCCGCTCGCTGCGAAGCAGTGGGGCGCTTTGAGGATAATGCCCGTGTCAGCGATTATTGCCATTGGAGACTGTGCCACGATGGAGTAGGGCTTTTTCAGTCCTTTAAGTGAGGCTAGACAACTGGCTATTCCATCGTGGGACGCTGCGGTTGGAACGCTTATGAATGGGACGCCTCGACTAGCTGAGCTGAGTTTGGCTACGTCTATCGTTGTTCCTCCCCCTACGCCTAGGACCACTTGGGGCGCTAGTTCCTTGATTTTCTGTTCGACGGCTTTTACGTTCCACATGGTGGTGGAGGAAACAATGAAATGATCGACCTTTATTCCCTCTTCATGGAGGAGATCAACGACTTTTTCGCCCGCTATTCTATAGGTTTTTGGCCCTGTTACCACTAGGGCGGATTTTGAGAAGCCGAGTCTTTTGCAGACTTCGCCCACTAGCCCCAGGGTTTCCTCTCCAACGATGACTTCCCTTGGAAGTTCCATGCGGTGGATTTTCATGGTCAACTGGCCTTCACGGCTTAACGCTATTAATTGCTATTTTTAATGCTCGAAATCCTTTTAAATGCGTTGGTTACGTATACATTTAAACTCAACTTCTCCTTGGCGATGGAAAATGAAGGAAGTTCGCGATCAATTAGTTATGAAGGGAACGACGACTATAGGCGTGGTTTGCCGAGACGGGCTAATCCTAGCCTCGGACACCCGCGCGGTTATGGGAACTTTTGTCGCCAGTAAAAGGGCGAAGAAGGTTTACAAGATTGATGATCACCTAGCCATGACTATAGCGGGCAGCGTTGCCGACGCCCAGTGGACAGTTGAAATTCTAAAGGCGAATTCTAGGCTTTATAGGCTCAACACTGGGAGGCGAATGCCCATAGCTTCTGCGGCCCGCCTCATTTCGAATCTTCTTTTTTCTTCTCGTTATGCGCCCATGATAACCCAAGTATTGGTTGGCGGAGTAGACGACACTGGTCCCCACGTTTTTAATTTAGACCCTTTCGGCAGCCTCACGGAGGAGAAATGTGTGGCTACGGGTTCAGGTTCGCCCATAGCCTACGGCGTACTAGAAGACGAATACAAGGAAGACGCCTCAATTAAGGGGCTTCTGCCCGTCGTTGTTCGAGCCGTGGATTCAGCTATGAAAAGGGATTCGGCGAGCGGAGACAGTTTCGACGTAGCCATAATAGACGATAGGGGCTTTAGGGAGCTCAGCGAAGAGGAAAAGAAGAAAATTTTGGCGTAAGAGCATGAGTCTAAGCTCGGCGGGGCTTTTCTCATTGCTTATACATTTTTCTTAAATTCGAATTTCAGTTCTAACAAGTATGCGTAACTTTTTTATATTTTAAGCAGTAAAGTTGTCTTTGCCAGCTTTCGGTTCAGATGTCTATTTTTTGGGGGAAGTTGGCGAGGAGATATCTCTTAGTTCGGTTTGAGATATTTGATGTTTTGAGACTGGCTCTCGAGGAGATTTTCTCTCCGTCAGCGGCTTCAGTAATTCTGTATGAATCGGCTAAAAAATGCGGTGAGCGTTCGTGTGAAAGGCTTATGGAAAAAGCTCGAAGTAGGGAAGAACTGCTTGACTATTTGTGTTTGCTGAAGCGGGAGGAAAACTGGGGAAAATATCCTTTAGGAAAATAGACCTCAGACATGGCTCTGGAAGGATACGGGTCGATCATCCTTTTGAAATGATGGTTCGTGGAGACAACAAGCAGGACTGCCCGTTCCTCAGGGGTTTCTTAGCTGGTTTCCTCTCCAAAGTATTTAACAAGGATATCATCGTCATTAAGGAGAAATGTGACGGAGAAAGGAAAAGTTGTGAGTTCAAGTTCGCCTCATCTTTTGCCTTATACGTTGAGGAAGCCAAAAGAACTAGGGATAACACGATTAAAGAGTTGTTGTTAAAGCAGAGGTACCGCTAATTGGTGATTCCGAGGAAGGTTTTAGACTGCACTAACAACTTTTCCGTAGGCGATCACGTGGTTCTCTTTTACGGTGATTCTGAATATGGGCGTGAGGCGCTTAGTTCTAAACCTTTTAGTTTAAAATTGAATATTATGGTTGATTAATCGAGAGTGTTGGCTTAAGATATGATTTCTTTAACTTTGTTCACTATGCCGTCGGCGTTTATTCCTTGTTCGGCTAATAGTTCTTCGGGCTTGCCTGAGTGCGGCATTTTTTTAACAGCGAGGATATGGGGTTTTAGTCCTATGGAGGCGACGGCTTCTCCTAGTCCTCCTTGGGCATAATGGTCCTCAACTGTTATGATGTGCTTTGTTTCTTTGTAGGCTTTGAGTAGGGTTTGTTCGTCTAGGGGTTTCAGTGAGTAGCAGTCGATCACTCGGGCTTGTATGCCTTCTTCCTTTAGTTTCTCATATGCCTTTAAGGCTTCGTGCACTGTGACGCCTGCGGCGAGGATCGCCACTTCGTCCGATTTGCTTTGCCTAAGTGTTTTTGATCCGCCTATGTGGAATTCTTCGTCGTTTCCGTAGATCACGGGCGTTTTCGGTCTCGTAGTCCTAATGTAAACTATTCCTTCTTTTTGGTTTGCCATTTGGCATGTGAGTTTTTCGGCGCTCACGGCGTCGCATGGATATAAGACAGTGCTATTTATTAGAGAACGGAACATGGCTAGGTCTTCTAAGCCCATTTGGGAGGGTCCGTCTTCGCCTATGGAGACGCCTGCGTGTGATCCGCATACTTTCAGGTTGGCTCTTGAGTAGGAAGCCATTCTTAGTTGGTCGAAGGCTCTGGTTAGGAAGCAGGCGAAAGTGGATAGGAAGACGTCGAATCCTTGGGTTTGAAGCCCGACGGCCATGCCTACCATGTTCTGT
>JBBIVD010000100.1:1797-4872 GCA_037439925.1 Candidatus Bathyarchaeota archaeon | reverse complement strand
GCAGAGACTGCGCCTAACGCGACGAATAAGCGCCAGTCATGTATAAACGCGTAAAGCAAGGGAAAAAATGCGCCGTAAAAGGCAGTTAAAACCACGATTTTCCTTCTGCCGTAATAGTCTGCTATGAAGCCTCCTAGAAGAGGCATGATGCATCCAATAATGGATGCCGTGGCTGCCATTAATCCGAGCGTTACGAGGCTTCCGCCGAGTTCAACGAAATAGAGAGAAACGTAAGCACTTATGAGACCTCCTCCGAAACCATTGACAGCGTTGCTCGCTGCCATGACCGCTATGTTTCCCTGGAAGAAACTTAAACTATTTTGAGACTGCCCTTTTTGGAAAGGAATAACTTCTTTCATCATTTCGCCAGCAAAGTCTAGTTTTTCTTCATTTTATACCGTAATGTTACATTTTCTACGCTGCCATTCTCGAAAGCATAAATTTCTTTCAAATCCTTTTTCCAGTCCCTTTCATACATTAGGGGATCGTCAATTCTTTTCTCCGACGGATCCACGTGAATCCACCTTTTTTGTTCATTGTCCCAAACTTCTGTCCAAACGTGGTCAGACATATCTAGGATTAGTCTTGCACGATAATTGTGGGCGAGGCAAAGGGCGGTGAATAAAATGCCGAATTCTCCGCATCTTCCCTTACCATAAGCCAATATTTCCATGGGATCATTATGCCTAACTATATCCTCCCTGCTCCACTTAACCCTCCCATGAAGCCACTCTAGCAGCTCCGTCAAAGTATACCTTTTTTCAAACAGACCTCTCAGTTCAGAAAGCAAGGATGGACTCGCCAACTTCTTGCTGACTTCTCGATAACTGTCAACAGACCTCCGGTCAGGCAAGGGACACATTAGATTACCGCTCCCCACCATTTTGTAAACTTTCTCCCTTGCCAAAACCCTTATGGATTGTGAATATCGATTTACGCTTCATAATCTTTCTTGCTTATGTAGAGCCCCCTAGAGGGGATATTTATACCTTCAATTATGCTCTGAACATTTTTGGGTTGCGTTTTAACGTCTTTAGACGCCTCTGGGCTATGGTGCTTTTAACACTAAGCTCTTTTTGTCTATTCTAGTTCTTTTGTTAATTTTGCGTATTCTTCTGCTGTTAGGCGCCATCCTGCTGAAATCTTTTTGTCTATGGCTTCTTTGACTTGTTTTTTTGAGAGTTTTCGTCTGTAAAGAAGTCTTAGTAGGAGATATGCTGTTCCATGGGCTTGAATGTTGTAGATGCGTGCGACTTCCCTTGCTATGCTTTCGTCCACTATTGCTATGCCGTTGATCTCCTTCGCTAATGCGAGAACCTGGATTTCGGCTTGATGAAAGTCAGGAATCCTTGAAAGCCTGTCAATGAAATCAGCATTTTTGGGTTCTTTAACCTTTATTATTGATTTTTGAATCAGTTTTTCAGCGAGGAAGGCGTCTGGTGCGCCAACGCTTTTCCCATTATTTATCACTTCTTCGACGACTTTTGGAGTGGTGTATTTTTCCTCTGAAAACTCTTTGAAAATGTTTGCCATGCCTATTTTGCAGAGATATATTATCGGGGTGGCGTTAAGTATGAATGGCTTCAGGGCAGTTCTCACCGTTTTGCTTCGGCTTCCTTGGCGGCTTCTATGTCTTCTTCAATGTCTTTGGCTGTGACATGGGCGGTTATTCTCAACCTATTTAATTCCTCAAGCATTTCTCTCAGTGACAAACCAGCGATTTTGGAGGCTTTCCATAGGGTTACCTTTCCGAATCTGTATAGCTCGATTGCCCGTCTCTTCTTCCATTCGCTTACCCCTATTTCAAGTATGCGCCGTATAGCCGTAGACTTATCCAAGCCTTCTTCCTCCATGAACCTGAGTATTTCCCCTTCTAACTCAGTAGGGATGCGAGTTGCAATAGTTTTCTGCATTTCCGAATACCTCTTGTTTACAATTGTTAATTATTGCAAACAAATAAAAACATTTCTGCTTAATTCAAATATAGTGCTATCCCAATTATAGTAAGTTAAATGGAAATCTTTCATCCTATAAAGGAATACCAAGCATAAGTTTTTCTCTTTCTAAAACAATAAACAAGCATGAGGCTCGGTTTATGAAAGGAAAGAGGGGAAAGATTGTTCGGGTTCAAGTTTGTCCTAGATGTTTAAGCCCGAGGCTTCGTAAAGTCGGCTCATTTAGTGGTGACATGACGGGCTCGCTAGGTTACTTGCCCTGGAAGTATGAGTGCCTTGACTGCGGTTGGGCGGGACGGATAGTTGTCGAACAAGAAATAGACTTATCCAAACTTAATACTTGCAAAGAAAGAGGGACAGAGGACTAAATTTCGTTGTTAACAACAAGTTTAAGAATGTAGCTACGAACAAAAAAGTCGAAAAGAGGAATCCAGCGTGGCTCATAAACTATTTTATTATGTGAAGTGTATTGGTTGCGGCAAGGAATACAGCCCGGAGAAAATCGTTTACACCTGTACCGTATGCGACGACATACTCTCGGTGGAATATCGTTACTCAGAAATTCCATCGAACCTTGACAAAAAATGGAGTAAGAGACCCCTCTCAGTTTGGAGATATCGAGAACTCCTACCCATAACGGATCAAAACAAAATAGTTACCATGGGTGAGGGCGGAACTAAACTGCACAAATGCCAAAGACTGGCGGAAATGCTCGGCTTGAAGGAGTTATATGCAAAAAATGAGGGCGAAAACCCCACTGGCTCCTTTAAGGATCGAGGAATGACTGTGGGCGTAACCAAAGCCCTAGAATTAGGAGCAGAAAAAGTCGCCTGCGCTTCCACGGGCAATACCTCCGCTTCTCTAGCCGCTTACGCCGCCAAAGCAGGAATAAAATGCCTAATTCTAATTCCTTCTGGTAAAGTTGCCTTCGGAAAACTCGCTCAAGCCATTGTCCACGGAGCCGACGTTGTACAGATTCGTGGAAACTTTGACGACGCTCTAAAAATCATAATGGAACTTTGCACAGAGCATCCGATTTATCTATTAAATTCGGTTAATCCCTATCGAATAGAAGGACAGAAAACCATAGCCTTCGAAATAATGGATCAATTAGGCTATG